>CANJIC010000103.1 GCA_947474205.1 Planctomycetaceae bacterium
AAAACTCCTTGAGTCGTAAGACTCAAATAATCACCAAGCCATTTTGAAATGGCGGTAATTCCAAACGGCAGAAAACGCCTGCCAGCGGTGTGATTGAAAGAGCTCAACGTGAGCAATTTCAATCTGGCGCTTCTTATGTGGTTTTGAAACCGCACAAGAATTACCCCGAAGTGGAATGGATTTGTTGGTTGCCGTTCCCACGGTTTCCAACATTTCTGCTTCCACAGATGTAAACGTAAAAAACAGGTGGTCACAGTCACGCAATTTCAAAATTTTTGTAAATAGTTTTGAGAATGTGCCCTTACGCATTGCAAACGAAACATTTACAAAAAGTATTTTGTGTGGGTGGTGGCAAAAACATCTAGTCACATAAAGCGCTCCAGCTTTGTAATGGCTTTTGCCAAGAGTGCTTTGCAATTCTGTGTTTGCCAGGCGCATGCAATTTGGCAACGCGGCCAGCTGGAACAGTTGTTCTTGAAGGCGCTCTTCAAGTGCGCCATTCCAATACGCATAAAAATCAATGTGCAAAAAAAAAGAATTAAAATCTATTTAGCACCATTTACTTGACTTGCTTTGTATTTGGTGTAGGTTGAATTTGTCGGAGATAACAGGGTAGGTCGGATGGTTTAGGGGTAGTTCCGGTTTTGATGCGTTTGGGCGTTTCCAAGCAAGTCAAAGTCAGTTTGATTTGGAGGTCCCTGTGTCCGATTCCCAACAAACAATTTTGCCACTTTCAGAGTTATTTGAAAGCATTTATGTTCGCCTGAAGGAGCTGAGCGCTTTGCATATGCGTTCGCAACCTCGCGGCCACACATTGCAACCCACCGCCGTTGTTCATGAAGCCTTTATCAAGTTGGCCGATCGCGATTCCAAAGAATTTCAATCAGAAGAGCATTTCTTGGCTACTGCGGCCACAGTGCTTCGCTCCGTCTTGGGTGATCATGCGCGCCGTCGCCTTTCCAGGAAGCGTGGCGGTCAAACCTTTAAAGCCAGCACGGATGTCTTTGAACCATGTGACGCAACGGTTGATTCCGGCGGCATTTTGGCTTTGGAAGACGCCCTGCAAAGTTTGGCCAAGGAAGATCCTCGCAGTGCGCAAGTTGCTGAACTGCGCATCTTTGGCGGTTTGGAACCAAAGCACATTGCGCGCTTGTTGGATTTAAGCAGTGCAACAGTGACCCGCGATTGGCGCTTTGCCAAAGCATGGTTGCAGACGGATTACGATGTTCGCGTTCGCACTGGCGCTATTCGACCAAGTGCGGCAAATAATGTAATTGACTCAATGGATGACAGCTCCGATGAGGTGTCCAAATGAGTCTTTGCCCACAAATTGCACCAAATCGCTGGATGATTGTTCGCGGCCTGTTTGACACTGTGTCCTGCATGGCCAGCGCACAGCGCAAGGCGTTCCTAGATTTTGCATGCCCAGACGCCGACATTCGTACAGAAGTAGAAGGCTTGATTGAAGGCGACATGAATTCGCAAGACATGGTCATGCCTGCCGACGCCGCCAAGAACGAAGTTGAGCATGAAGAGCCATTGCCACAGATTTCTGGATACACCATTGACCGCGTGTTGGGCACTGGTGGCGCGGGTAGCGTGTTTAGCGCCATCAACAGCGCAACTGGCCGTCGCGTGGCTATTAAAACGGTTCGCTCGCATGGCGCCGGTAGCCAAGTGTTGCAGAGATTTCGCCAAGAGTGTCGCGCGCTGTCGCGTCTTTCACATTCGGGCATTGTGCAGGTTGTGGAAACAGGTTCCGTGAATGGCAACACGTATTTGGTTATGGAATTCATCAACGGGGTGTCGCTGGACGTGTGGACCAAGGCCAACAGCCCAACCGCCGCGCGCAGTATTGTTCTTGTTCAAGAAATTCTTGTGGCCTTGGCGCACGCGCATGACGCGGGCGTAATTCACCGCGACATCAAACCACACAATGTGATGGTGACCACTGATGGTCACATTAAACTTGTTGACTTTGGCGTGGCGCGCCTTACCAATGAAGAGGGCCGCCGCACCGGTTTCCGCACGGAGACAGGTCACTTGGTGGGAACATTCGCGTACATGAGCCCGGAGCAAACCGACGGTCGCAGTGACCGTATTGGTGTGACTAGCGACGTGTACCAAGTTGCGTTGTTGCTGTTTGAAATGCTCGCCGGTCGTTTGCCATACGAAGCCGATGGCAAGAGCGCCGCCGGTTTGTTGAACGCCGTGCTTATGGATGAGCGCGTGCGCCTTGAAGAAGTGCGCCCCGAGTTGGCTGGCCCAATCAGCGACTTGTTGAACAAAGCTTTGGCGATTGATCAAAACGCAAGGCCGCAAACGGTCCGCGCCTTTGATGTGGCGCTTGATGCGGTTCTAGAAACTTTGGCCATTGTGTAATTGAATTCTGCTGGTATTTACTAAACGCTACGGGTGAGTGAGTGTGCTTGAGACTGATATAAAGCATGTGTAAAAACGCCAGGAAATGGCGTTTTTATACTTTTAGGAACAATGCTGTGACAGAGGCGCTGGCGCACAAATGTGAAGGCGCTACATGCACTAGAGAAAGCGTTGGGCGCGCGTAGTCGCCAATGAATACGACATTTCGCATTTCGCATTTCGAATTGTAAATGGGCTACATAGCGCTGGGCTATTAAGCAGTTGAGCGTGAGCGGCGTCGTTCGCTTTGCGTTTGCGGCAATGTCACTTCGTCCATGGCCACACCTGCGCCAAGGACCATGGTTGTGGTGCCAGTGACGCTGGCAATAATCATGTACTTGCCGGCATTCAAAAGAAGGTCAGGCGCGTCAATGCCGCGGGTTAATAGATCGGGCACCACAAGCTTGCCAAAGCTGTCCCACAGATTGGCTTCAGCTTCTGGTCCTTGCGCAACCGCCCATAGTGGCAGTGTCATGGTTTCGCCTTCAAGGACATGGCACTCTATTTCAAGGTCGGCGCGTTCTGGACCAGACAGGCTGGCGTGAAAGTGCGTTTGGCACAGGTTTAAAGTAATGCCGCCGATGGCGTTGGGGTCCGGTTGCAGGGCGTAGGTGTGGCTGGTCTTTGGAATGTGAAAGATTTCGCGGCTAATGTGCGGCTGTTTAGGTAGCCACAAACGCAGTTCGGCCTGGGTGACTCTCAACGTTGCGGTTTCAGCCTGTGACCAAAGATATTTCGGAATGCTCTTCACATAGATGTAAACGTAATTTTTGCCTGTCCTTGATCACGCACTTAACAATTTTTTAATAAATACTTCAAATTGTTTGGTTTACGTTCGTTTATCAGTCAAATAAAAATAAATTTGCAAAAATGTGAAAGTGCGTGATCAAGGTCACCTGTTTTTTACGTTTACATATATGTCAGAGAGTGTCGTGCTGGCACTTTCAAAACAAGCATGTGGTCGACCCCCTTTTTCGACCTTACCCCGACGTACCCCTTTTCGTCGGGGTTTTGCTTTTTATACTTTTTTCACGGGAAGCGCTTCAACCGTCTGTTCATTGCGCCGCCGTCGAGTGGTGGCAATGCCGGCCATAAGCAAGAATGCGGTCACGCCAGGAGTGGGAACTATGTTTTTATATCCAAGTATGAATGATGTGACTGCGGCGAAGTTGTCGGGTGTTGTTGTTTGAAAGCGACTTAGCTCCAGCGACAAAATGCTGTCGCCGTCGCTTTCAAAACCAGTGAAGGTGCTTGCGTTATCAATGGAACGCACAAACACATCGCCGTTGTTTAATTGAACTTTCATAACGCCGCCTAGGAAATCGCCTGCGTTGTTGGTGTAATGAAACAGACCGCCAACGGCGTACACGGCGCCGGGAGTGAATTGAAATTTCAATTTGTCGCTAGGGTTGATGGTGCGAATCAGATCGGCTTCGCCAACGAGACCGTGTGCCGCAGAGGCAAGCCACGCATATTCATTTGCGCCTCCAGAGAATTCAGCGGCCGCACCCGTGTACGTTTGAAATGTTTGGTTGTATTTCGATAATGGATGACTGAGAAGTCCGGCGTTGAATGCCGCTGTGTCATCAAAGAAAGTGATTGCGGCGCTCGCTCTTAAGCAAATGCATTGCGCAATGGTTGCGGCAAGGGCGGTGCAGGTGACGCCGTATATTTTTTTACATTTTTGAAGTGTTGATTGCATAGCGAAAAATCTCTTGTCTTTCAAAATAAAGTGAGTCCCTACGGGGCGTGAACAAGTGAGCCGACAACAACACAGTGCTTCTATTTATGTATTTCCAAATGAAAGAATTAAATTTTTACATTTCAAGGTTGAAGTGGAAGACGTGGTCGCCCGATAACGCGACTCCACAAGAGATCCGTTGATTCATTTTGGGGTGGCTCTGTAGTCGGGTACCGGTCAGGACAACTCAAACGACGCCGACTATGCGCGCGCGGTGACAGAGGCTGCTCGCCTGGCTCATGAACCTGCGGCATCCGCGCTGCCCGGTTACAGCGCCGCACCTATGAAAGGTATGAAGCATTAGCTGCGCGCCTTTGGATATGCATAAAGTTCATGCCGCGGGTCTTCTATATATAGATGCGTCTTTTTTAATGCGTCTTTGGATAACTTTGGCGCGCTGAACGGACAAGCACTCCACATTCACCGAGCGCGCAAATAACTCTTTGCATGAGCCATGCTTACAGCACAAATTTTACATAAAAAAATTAAAGTTTTTGAAGGCATCCGTCGCTTCTAAATGCTTGCTTGCTTGCTTGCTTGACAAGCATCTTGCAGAGGTTTACATTGGTTCAACGCATTCACTTGAACTAACCCCGTGGAGAAATTTTCAATTATGTCACATCATCAAAGATCTGAAATTTCATTTGTAATTAAAAAATATTTTTCCACGTCAATGTTGGCAACTTGCATCGCAGCGAGTGCGCTTGCTCAATCCACAAATCCCCCAGCGGCACGTTTGGTTCCAGATGCGCGCTACCCAAACCGACAGATCTCTCCAACTCTTACGCCAGAGCAAGCGCCACCTGCGCCGGCCGCGTCAGTTGGTTCGGACAATGAAAATCTTTTTTCCAAATCAACACGATTTAGTTTTCAGATGGAGCCTGCCAACAATCCGCGCATGCCAACAGAAGCTTCGCTTATGAGCACGCCGGTCACTCTGTACAAAACAGACAAAAGTTTTTCGGGCAGTCCAGACTCCAAGGGCCAGAAGGTCACTCTCACTCTTACGGAACTCGCCGTTGCCAACGGAACGCTCACTGACTCAGCGCGCATGGTTATTCAGAACGCGGTGGTGTCTGCGGTGAACACAATGGGCGTTGGTGGTGTGGCTTGCTTGGTCGAGCCTGCCGCTAAATCGGATGACAAAAATGTGATCAAGGTTGTCGCGGCGCAAATCAGTGGAGTCCGAACTGTGGCGTCTGGTCTGCGAGGCGGCGAAACTGGCCAAGCCATCAACAGCGACAAGCATGCAACAATTAAAAATGAATCGCCCATCAAGGAAGGCGACATCATGCAAAAGGAAGTGTTAGAGGATTACCTCTACTCGCTCAGTCGCTTCCCTGGTCGTACCGTGAGCGCGGCTGTTTCCAACGAGCCATCCAGCGCCCAAGTGGTGTTGGATTACTACGTTCAAGAAAAGAAAATCTTTGACGTCTACGCGTCCATTTCCAACACCGGAACAACCGAGACCAGCAAGTACCAGGAACGTGTCGGCATCTTGGCTACCCAACTGACCAACAACGACGACATTCTCTCAATTGATTACCAAAACTCTAATTTCTCTGGCACCCAGAACGTAAACGGCTACTACGACGCCCGTATTGGAACCTTGAAAGATTTTAGATGGCGCCTCACTGGTCAGTGGGGCCAGTATTACTCATCCGACCTTGGCCTTGCTGGAGAGAACTTTAATGGTAATAATTGGGGTGTTCAGGGAGATATTATCTGGACTTTCCTGCAGAAGGGCAACTCATTCCTGGACTTTGACTTTGGAGTCAAGGGTTGGAACGCTCAAACTAATAATGAATTGTTTCAGTCCACTGGCAATGCAAATTTTGTAACCCTTTCGGGAACGTTAGACGCCATGGCTTTGGGGGATACGTGGGCAATTCAGGGCAGTTTTGGCGGCATGTACACAACAACCAACGCCGATCAAGAGGAATTGGACAACCTTGGTCGCATTGACACTTCGGATAGTTACTTCACAATGAACGGATCCGTGTACGGGTCTTTCTATCTAGATCCACTGCTTGATTCTTCATGGAAGAGCAGCAAAAGCCTTTACAAGCCTTTAGTGCATGAAATCTTTGGGTCATTGCGCGGTCAATACGCGTTTGATTACCGCCTTACGCCGCTGTCGCAATACACAATGGGTGGTCTATACACCGTGCGTGGTTTCGCTCAGTCCATCACCACGGGTGACAACGCCTTGGTGGGAACAATTGAATATCGCATGCATATTCCGCGCATGTTTAGTGCAGCTGTGCCAACGGGAACATTTCCTTCCGCGGCCAAGCCTTTCCGTTGGGTGCCAGACAGCGGCACTGGCGGAGCGCCGGACTGGGATTTGGTGTTCAGCGCATTCTTTGACGGTGGAACAGTCAACAACAATAATGCCTACGCATTTGAAGCCAACACCCCCATGTACAGCGCGGGCGTTGGGCTTGACTTAAACATCCTTCAGAATGTTTCGTTGGGTGTTGATTGGGGTTGGGCTTTGAATTCCATAGATAACCAGAGCGCTGGTATTCAAGTGGATAGCGGTAGCAGTCAGTTCTGGTTCACGGCGACGATTGTTTATTAAGTTTCAAATACATAAGAAGAAATTAAAATGAAAAACACAATGACAAATTCCTCAAATCGCTCAGCCCAAACATCATGGATGCGGGTCTCTGTGGCCGCCACCATGTTCGCCTTCTCCGCGCTTCTTGCCGGAGTCGCCAACGCCGGCGTTGACGTGTCCAAGATCACACGCGGCAACGTGTCCTTCTCGCAAGACGGCAACCGCCTGATTGTGCGCGCCAGCAATGGATCGATCATTGAATACAACCGCTTCTCTATTGAAGCCGGCCAAATCATGCAGTTCATTCAGCCAAGCTCGACATCGCGCGTGCTCAACCGCGTCACTGGCGCCGAACTCAGCCGCATTGATGGAACCTTGCTTAGCAACGGCATTGTGTACTTGGT
>CANJIC010000104.1 GCA_947474205.1 Planctomycetaceae bacterium
AAGTAGATGTGTTGCGACCGTTGGCGGCTTGTACCAAACCAAATTGGCCCATGTCCTTGCTCTCCATCACCTTCAACTCTGGTTTGCCATCTTTGTCCACGCCGTCGCGCACCATGATCATGGGCTTGTCGGGCGTGAACACCAAAAGATCCGTGTGACCGTCGTGGTCGGCGTCCAAACTTAAAATAGTTTCAGGGCCACGCGTCAGAGTTCCCAAACTTACGCTGCGGTGATTTTTTGTGTCCATGGATTGTTCACCAGTCGCGGGAATTAAAAGCAGTTGATAGTTGCGTCCATCCTTGGTGACCACCGCCAACGTGTTGGTGCCGTTGAAGTCCAGCAAATTCATGGTGACGGGTGAACTACCAGCTGGAAGCGGAATTGCCTTGGGAAACGCGATACCGTCGGGGCCAGCGCTGGAGCGCCCAACAATTCCTTCTTTTTCAGAGAGCAAAAAGACTTGCGCAAGTTGATCGCCTTTGGCGCTTTGCGCGGCGATGGAATCCAAATCCGCAAGCGCCGGAAATTTCTCCGGCGTTTCAAATCCCTTGCCAAGTTTCTGGAGATAGAGCATGACGGCGTTCTCGCCCGTATTGGTGGCGAGCAAATCCAAACGGCCATCGCCATCAATATCCACCACGGCGAAGTTGCGCTTTTTATTTTGCGGATCATTGAAGGTCACGGTTTGAATGCTGGTCTCGCGATCACTGGCGCGCTCAATGGTGGACTTCATCAATTTGCTGAATACCAAGCGCTTGCTTGGTTTCTCAATCACGGCTAGCAAAGCTTGTTTGTCGCCGGGCAAATGCAGCGAATCAACCTCGCGTAGTGGCGGCATTTCAAAACGATTTTGCGGGCCCACCACAAGTTTGTCGCCTTCAAGGCTGGTCAGCCAAATTCGAATCGGGCTGGAATCATCGGGCACAATGCCGACCAAATCCGTGGTGCCATTGCCGTCAAAATCATCGGCCATAATGGCTACAATTGTTCCCTCGCCCGCGCTTAATTCCATGGGCGTTCCAAGTTGATCATTGTCCAGCGGCCACACGGAAATCTTTCCGCCAGTGTTGGTGATCAATTCCGGTTTTGAATCGCCAGTCACGTTGGCCAGCAATAAATTGTCGCGGTTTCCAACCAAGTTTTTCACGGGTGTCTTGCGAATAATTTCAAACACACCAGGCTTGGTCTGTTTCACAAACGCAATCGTTCCTGGTTGTCCCGCGTAGATCAAATCCATTTTTCCATCGTGGTCAAAGTCGGTGGCAAGCACCGCCAACACTTCGTGTGGCACTGAAATAGTTTCGCGGCGAAAGCGCCACAGCTCGGGCAATTCATTGGATCCTGGAGTGGTCGGCTTCTCGTCACCGGGCTTGGCGTCGGCGCGTTGGTAATACAGTTCAATGCGGCTCTTTCGATTGTTGACCACCACCAAATCCTTGCGGCCGTCGCCATCCAAATCCACCGCGATCATGGGTCCAGCCTTGGGGTCAATTTTTTGAATCTCAAGTGGATCAAATCCAAAGTTGGCGGACAGGTCGGCGCTTTGCGGCGCGGCGAGCATGGCGGCGCTCAAACTCATGGCAACGGCGGAAAGAATAAACATCACAGGTCTCCATAAAGAGGTCAGCAAAAGTATTTTGCAAAGCACGTTCTCAAGCCCCGACCAAATGGGCGGGCGGGCTATCATAAGCCTGTGAAAAAATATATGTCATTATCGTCGCTTCGAGCATTTGCAAGCGTGACTTTGCTTCTCGGCGCGGTTGAGTTGGCCAACGCGGATGTCATTCATCTGCAAAGTGGCTCCACCATCAATGGTCAAATTGTGAAACGCAGCGATAAGCGCGTTTGGGTGGATATTGGCGCGGAAGTGTTGTCATTTGACATGGAGGATGTCGCTTCCATCGAGGCCGCCGCCGCCGCCGCGCCCGTGAAACTGGAGCGCGATGATTTGTTCCACACCGTGGTCAACCCGCCAACGCAAAGTCCAAAGGAGCACGCAAAAAGTATTGGACCCGCGGTTGTGAAAATCAGCACGCCAGGCGGCTTGGGTTCGGGCGTGATCATTGACAAGGATGGACACGCCATCACCAACGCGCATGTTGTGCAGGGCGAGCAAAAGTTGAAGGCCACCGTTTGGTTTCCGCAAGCCGATGGCACGCTCAAGCGTGTTGACATTGACAAGGTGGAACTGATCGCGGTGAACAATCATTTGGATTTAGCATTGGTGAAAATTCCATCCACCAAAGAGGGCGATTTCTCATTCGCGCCAATTCAAAAAGAGGAGCAACTTGATATTGGGCAAGCCGTGTTCGCCATTGGAAATCCGCTGGGTCTTGAGCGCACGCTCACGCAAGGCGTGATCAGCACAACGCAGCGCAGTTTCGACGGCCTCACCTATATACAGATGGATTGCCCGATCAATCCCGGCAACTCTGGCGGTCCGCTTTTCAACACGCGCGGCGAGGTGATTGGAATCACCAACATGGGTTTGCGCGGCGGTGAATCCCTGGGATTTGCAATTCCCGCGCGCTATGTGAAAGATTTTGTGCGCAATCGCGAGGCCTTCACGTACGACCGCAGTAATCCAAACTCAGGTCACAATTATCACGATGGTCCCACGCGTTCCAAGTTTGATACCGAGTCCTCGTTGCTTGATGGATCAAATGCCGCCACGGCGAAGTAATCAGGCTCAATCAATTTTTGGCAATACAAGTCTTCTGTCATAACCCGGGTGTGAATTTGTGTTTCTCAATCACTTCCATTTCAAATTCGCGTGCCGCATGAATGCGACTCGCACATTCTCTTGCAAGGCCTCGCAATGAACCATCCTAAAAAATATTTTCTTGCTGCGTCCGCAATCGTGTTGTTGATCGTTGGCAACGCCGCGGCGCAAGCGCAGGCACAAGAGCCAGTCAAAGATGTGGCCAAAGAAGTTGCAAGTAACGCGGTGAAGTTTGAGCAAATTGTTCCTCAAGACGCGTGGTTGGTGATGGGCATCGACGATATCGACAACACACGCCAGCGATGGGGCGCCACGCCAATTGGAAAGTGGTTGCAGAGCGATGCTGTGCAAGCGTTGATGAAGGACGACCTGGAAGTCTCTTTGAAAAAAAACAAGGCGCGCCTGCAGGAATTGGGGCTAGAGGAAGACGCGTGGAGTTGGCCACATTCCGCGGGAATTGGCTTTTATATTGTGCATGATCAGGACCTGGACGCTGACTTGCCGCACTTCATTATGAGCGGAGTGTGGAACGAAAATGCGGACAAAGTCAACGCCATTTTCGAGGCAGTCTTGGCCGAGATGCAAAAGAAAACCCCGGGCTCCGTGAGCAATGTCGACATTCGCGGTAAATCTGGTAAAGCGATTCACGTACAGGACAACCAACTTTCACCAAAAAAGCGGCGGCGTGGTCGCGGTGGTAATTCATTCGTTCCCGAAGGAGCGCTTGATCACATTGAAACGCTGTATTTCGTGCGCGACGGAAACCATTTTTTGCTTGGCAGTGTCAAGGAAGATCTAGAGGAGGCTCTTGGCGTGTATGCGGGCACTGCGCGTAAATCCGTGGCGGACTCGGTGGATTTTAAAAAGACCATTGATAGCGTGGGCCGCGGTGATGGGTGGATGGTGATGTTGACTTCTACCCTGCACAAAGTTGCGGGGGCTGGTGGACCGCAGGTGGAATTAGTTCAACCCTATTTGCAAACCCTTTTTGGCGATGTGCACGGGTACGGATTTTCCCTCTCCTCCGACGCGCCTGGCGCGCAATTTCAACTGCTTTCAAGCATCGTGATTGATGGAGATCGAATGGGTTTGTTGGCGCTTCCTAATCCCGCTCAAAGCCCCAGCGCGCCGCCGGCATTTGTGGCCAATGACGCCAATGGATATGGAACCGTTAATTTGCAATTTGGACAAGTGATGAAATTGATCGAGTCCATGGTCGCTTCATTGCCCGAGGAACTGTCAGCGAATTTTGACGCCACTTTGCAGCAATATGGCCCAGATCTTTCCAAGGCGTTTGCCCGGCTTGGACCTGATATGCACATTGTAAGTCGCAAGGCGCGTGCAAATGTTGAATTGAAAAAATCCGAAAGCTCGGATTCCGCCACTGGTTCTATCTACGCCATTCGATGCGCCGACGAGCAAGCGCTCACGTCCTTGTTGAACTTGTTCATGTCCCAAGGTGGATTTGAAACACGCGACTTCAATGGCAACACCATCTTTGAGGACAAGTCGCGTGAATCATGCTGCGGCTTTGGCGGCGGTTGGTTTTTTATGGGCAAGTCCGTGTTCGTGGAGGAATGTCTGCGCTCCATGGGCGGCGCCATTCAAAGTGGAACATTGGCTGAAACCCGTGAATGCAAGCAGGTTTTGGCTGATTTGGGAAGCACCCCGGTTTTGTGCTGGGGATACATGGACATGCTGATCTCATTTGACGAGGACAAGAAGCCAAAATCAAATCGGGGATCTTCGGTCGCGGCCAGTTATGACTCCAACGATCAGGAGATCATGAACCAAGTTGGTGTTGATATTCCAACCGATCCATTTCTCAATTTGCTTCGGGATGAGAAGCAGGGTTGGAAAACCGCGTTTGGCCCCAGCGTGTTTAGCATGACACAAGAGTCCTCGTCGCTGATCACAAAGATCCGCTTGTTGCCGCCAACGGCCCCGTGATCGATTTTAAAAATTCAGCGAGTGCGTCGTCAAATTTTTTCGGATCACCTTCACGCAGATCGTCGTGGCGCTGATACGCGACGACGACCAGCGTGCCGTGTGGAGCCGCGTTTGCAATTGCGCGCGCGTCCGCAAGCGGCGAGATTGGATCGCGGTCGCCAGCGATGACCAACAATGGAGCGCGCAACGTGCGCGTGTCAATTTCCAGCGCCGCATCCATGCGGCCCAGCATGCGCAGCATTAAAAATGCGATGGGCGCAAATGGCCACGCGGGAAGATTTTGTAGCGCCAGACGCGCGGGAATGGGCGAGCGCAATGTGCTGTACGGCGCGAAGGCGATCACGCCCGCGATGCCAATACCGCGCGTTGTTTGGCTATGTAAATGATGATTTGCCTGACTTTTTGCCTGACTATGTGCTTGGTCATTCGAATTCACATTGGGCGGGAGGTGTGGTGGCGACTGCGCGGGCATATCGTCAACTTTTTTGATCGCACGAAGAACTGTGCCAGAGTCAATTTCATTGTTGGCCAAATTCGCAGCGCGAACCGCAACGCCTGCGCCCATGGAGTGGCCCGCAAGAATGAGCGCCCGCTTGGGAAATTGTTGCGCAATTTCTTGTAGCACATGCAGCACGCATTGGGGTTCACTTGTTCCAACGCCACTCCATGCCCCAGCATGTTCGCCATGCGCTGGCAAATCTAGCAACACAATTTCAGAGCAGACTTTGCGAAAGGGCTCAACGCGTGTCAGCGAATCCCAACGTGAGCGGCCCCAGCCATGCAGCATGACCACAATGGGAGCGTCCGTATTTTGTGCGTCGCCAGAAATACGCCACGCCGGACATGGATGTCGCTGGCCAGATGAATATTGAACATCGTCAAATCGCAAGCCAAGTTCGGACGGATCTTTTGGACGACCCGTGGCCAGCGCCCACGCGAACATTTTTCGTGGCGGCCGAAGCGCCTGCAACGCGGTCATGACGCCGCCCCACACGCACACCAGAACAATGGCCAGCGTGAACAAAATGAAAAGCCCCCAAGGCTGCGCCATGAATTACTTCGCCTTCATCACGGTGGTGATGTCGCGGGCGATGGAATCGGACGCGCTTCGCACTTGGGCCAATGCGTGCGCGAGTTTATTTTCGGTCGTGGCGCGCTCGACGGCGTCGCAAAGTTGTGGCACGTTCACGCGCACATTCCATGCCGCGGCGCCAGCGGCGGTGTCGGCCAATGTGGCGGCAATGGCCAAGTCGCTGAGCAAGTTTGGATTGCAGGTTTTGGGCAGGTTTTGTAGCGTTTTTAGTATGTCGTGCGCCAACATCAGAATGGACATTGGTGCCGCCGTCGCCGCGCGAACCGCGGTGGGTTCCTGTTCAATGCGCCGCGCGTCGGTAGGGGGCAATTTCCAAAGCGCGGACAAGTTTGCATACGCAACAGCGTCTTCATCGGCCAGAGCCAGCGCTTTAATTTGCGCGCGTTGCAAACTCTGCAAGGCAAGTTGATTTTCGTTTTCATGCGCCGCGAATTTGGGCTTGCCCAAGGTGTACGCCAGCACCATGCATCCAAGCGCCGCTGCATGCGCGGCCGTGACCGCGGCCACGGCGCCACCACCTGGGCTTGGCGCCTTGCTGGCCAAGCGATCGGCGAACTCTTGCATGGAAAGTTGCGCCAGTGTTTCGCTCATGCGCGCAACTCCGCTGCCAATTCTTTCTGCAACACATTCACAAGCTCTTGCACTTGGACATCAATTTCCTCGCGGCGCAAGGTGCGCGTGGCGTCGCGAAACACAAGCCGCAACGTTACACTTTTTTTATCTGCGCCAGTTTGCTTGCCTTTGTAGACGCCGGTGAACGACATGCTTTCCAAATGCGCGGGCCGATTGCTAAGCACCACGCGCTCCACTTGCGCCCACGTTTTTGCGTTGTCCACAATAAGTGAAAGGTCGCGCTCCACGCTTGGCATAGTGGGCAGCATGGCGGCGGGGCGCTCTGGCGGCCAATGCGCCAGAAGCAAATCCAGCGCAATTTCAGCGGCAATCATTGGTTTTTCAATTCCAACGGTTGCGCGCGCCGCGCTGGTGAGAAATCCAATTCGACCAATCGTCACGCCGTCAATTTCAATTTTCGCCACGGGATGCATAACCGCGTCGGAAGTTGTGGGCGTGAAGGTGGCGGGCTTGGCGGCAATTTCATGCGCAAGCCGTTCAACAACGCCACGCAACGCGCGATAGCCAAGGTCGTCCCGCTCCACATCGGCGATCATTCCCAGCGATACAGATTCGTGGTGTTGCTTCGTGGCGTCCAAATGAAAGATGGACGCGATCTCAAACAAGCGCATGGCGCCAGTTACGCCGCGGTCCTCATTCAGTTTGCGCGTGGCCAACAACCCAGGCACAATGCTTGGT
>CANJIC010000105.1 GCA_947474205.1 Planctomycetaceae bacterium
CCGCCCATGACTTTGAGTCTATTGGCATGAAAATTCAGTTGCCCAAGGGGTCCTTGGTGGCCAAAGATTCCGTGGGCAACGCCATTTCATGGATGGTGGCGGATGAACGCGATCCGGCGCGGTGGCTATTTCGCCTTCAATCGGTTGTCTCAAGCGATCCGCAAAGCGACACCGAATTGCAAATGCAAAATCATTTGCAAAGTTTGAAAGCCGCGGGAAGCGAGTTCACCTTGTTGATGGATAGGCCAACAAAAATTTGCGGACTGCCCGCGCGATTTTTTTGGTTGTCCATGCCCACTGGAAATATCCGCGCCATCAGCGGCTGGTTCATGCTGCAAACCGGAATTGGAAATTTTATTGTGTTCAGTATCTTGACCACTGAAAAAGATTTTGAATACGCGGAGTCAGTGCTTGACCGCGCAGTTGGAACAATTGAACTGCGCGACATGAGCGGAGTGCAAAAAGAGCGCGAGGAACGTTTACTTCTTGGCGCGCAAGTGTTGAAATCATTCACACCCGCGCGCTTGAAATCCGTGGCCGATGGCAAGAAGCGGCTCTTTCGATCGTGGCGAGAAACCCCCGAAGGTGATGTGGAACTGGGTTGGGTTTCCATTGAAATCACGCAGGCTCCGCGCGGAATGGCAGACCCCTCGGCGAACCCAAAAAACCTTCCAGACAAGGCAAAAGAACCTGGTTTTCTTATATCGATTCAAAGTCGAAGCATTGACGCCGATGGCTTGACCTTGACCAGTTCGCGAAATCTATATTGGGTGGCGTGGGACCTTGGAAGTGAAATTTGGTCGGTGCGCAGCGTTCCACAAATTCCTGGACCTAAAAATATATTTTCACAAACAGGGGCGCGTTTGCGACTCAGCAGCGAGACTGCCGGCACTGATCTAGCGGTATTGACAAGCGCGCAAGGCGGAACCGAAGAACAAAAATCTTGGACCATTCCAACGACCGGCTACCTTGCACATGCCCTGTCATTCACGCTTGGTGAAATGTTGCCGCGCGAGGCGACCACGCCAAATCATTTCGCTTTGTGGTGCTTCGATCCAGGCTCTGGAAAAATTTCACAACGGACATGCAAGTGGAATGCGGACGCCGCGCATGCGGGCCAGTGGATTTTGGAATCGCAAGCATCGCTTGACAGTCCAACCACCCGCGATGTGATTGATGCGCAAGGACATCTTGTGCTGCGAAGCGATCCCAACGGCGTGCGCATGGCGCCAACGACATTGGTGGAAATTGAGCGACTTTGGAAGGCCAAAGGGTTGCAGCCATAAGAACAATTGCCGCAAAAAAAGATGCTTGCGCGCAACACTTGCAATACAGTGCATGTGACTGTGAAACCTTCAAAAAAATTTCAAAAAGTTTTGAAATCTGTTGGCGAAACTAGGGCCTCACTCCCTACCCTAGTTGCATAGGTTCTCCATGTCGCCCGATCGATCACATATTCTGCTCGCCATTCCTGTGTACAACGAGGCGAAATCCATCGAGCGCGTGTTGCGCGAGGTTGGCATTTTTGCGCGCGATGTGTTGGTGATCGACGATGGCAGCAGCGACGTCACTCCGCAACTGTTGGCCAAGCACCAAGTGGAGGTCATTCGCCACGCGGAAAATCGCGGCTACGGTCGCTCCATGCAAGACATTTTGCGCTGGGCCGACTTTGACGGTTACGAGTGGGTAATCACCATGGATTGCGACGAGCAACATGAGCCCGCGGAAATTCCATCATTTGTGCGCGCCATTGAGCGCAACGACGCGGACATCATTAGTGGCAGTCGCTACATGATTGAGCGCATCGATGACGATGACGCGCCAGAGGATCGCTTCCGCGTGAATCGAATCATCACCCAAGAGGTGAACGCCGCGTTGCAACTGCAACTGACAGACGCATTTTGCGGATTCAAGGCCTATCGCACTTCCGCCATGCGCACGTTGCGTCTGAACGTTGATGGCTACGATTTTCCAATGCAATTCTGGGCGCAGGCCGCGTTCATGAATCTGCGCGTGCGCGAAATTCCTGTGCGCCGCATCTATAAGGACATGCGCCGCACCTTTGGCAATGGGCTAGACAATCCGGAAACGCGCTTGAGTTTGTACCGCGACACGTTGCGCGTGGCCATGAAAAATGCGCCGGGGCTTTTGCAAACAAACGCAATGCCTGATTCAATTGCAGAATGATGGCAGAAGCCTCCGCGGAAATACTGGTTGAACATGCGGGCGCGTTGACCGATTCATTGACGCACATTGAAGGTCGTCCGCTTTCCGCTTGGCGCGCCGAGTCGCGCAGCTTTTTTAATTTGCCCGACGCGCCCGTGGTGGCCGCTGGACATCAAGCGCAAGCGTGGCACGCGGGAATTGTGGCCAAGACATTGTGGAGCGACGCCTTGGCGCGCGCGCGCAACGCGACGCCCGTTCATGTGGTTGTGGATCAAGACGCGTTCGATGGTTTTTTTGTGGAGTGGCCAGCGCGTGAAGATGGATTGTGGAAAGCCAATGGGCACAGATTCAGCAACGCCACGCAAGAGATCGCCGCGCTGCGTGCTCCGGCATTTCGCGCGCAAGAGATTGAGCATGTTGGTGAAACGCCGGAATATGTTGGCGCTGGATTGGCGCGACTTACCGCGGCGCTGGGATTATTCAAGAACTCACCCAACGCCGCGTTGCAAATCACGCGCGCATTGCTGCATGGTGTCGCGCACATTATTCAGGAGCCGCGCATCATCAGCGCTTCCGCTGTCATGGGCACATCATTTGCGCAACACTTGCTCGAACGCATGGTGCGTGAACCAGACGCCTGCGCGCAAAGTTACAACCTGGCGTTGCAACTTCATCCGCGCGCGGCGCGACCCTTGCGCGTGGACGGTTCTCGCAGCGAGTTGCCGCTGTGGATATTGAATGAATCGGGCGAACGTGTGCACGCCAGCGCCGACAGCGTGCGCGCGGCGCGCGCCAATAATCAACCGCTGCTGCCACGCGCGTCGTTGCTTGGAGTGCTGCTTCGCACCGCGCTTGCGGACCGCTTCACGCACGGACTTGGCGGAAAAATCTACGAGGAAGTATCCAACGACTGGATACGGCGTTGGCTTGGCTGGCAACCGCCGCACTTTGATGTGGTCAGCGCGACGCTGCGTTTACCCCTTGAAAACAAGCACAATCAAACGCATTTGTCTGGTCCGCACCAGCATTCGTTTCGAAGCGCGTGGTGTGATCCGGACTTGACCCAGACTACGCAAGCCGGTCCAAGCGCGCGCCGAAGGCACTTTCTCAACACCATTGCGGCGCTTCCAAGGCGCAGTGCGCAGCGTAAAAAACTTTTTCAAGAATTAATCGCGGACCGTCACGCGCGCCGTGGTGAACTTGCGGGAACGCTTACACAACTTCAGGATGTGGCCAACGCGCACATGCAAGCGCGTCAATCACTTGATGTGGCCATGCGTCGATCGTGGTGCGTTTCGCTGCATCCACCTGGCGCAATTGAAGCGCTGTCCACGCAACTCTGCCAGCGCGCGCAAGATCTTGGCGCGTAAATCTTGCTCAATCATTAGTTGGCGCATTGTTGGCGCATTGTTGGCGCACTTCAAAATGCGCGCGCGTGATTTTCAATGCAACTTAATCACGCCACGCATACAGCGCATGACTTTGTGACAACACATCACTGCGCCGCGGTGGCGTCAACAGGCGCGGGCGCCAAAAGTGGATCGGGCCGAAACACCCGCACATCCAGCGACCACACTTTGTCGCTGAATTCATGGCCGGGCTCATTCACATCCGCGCGATCACGCGCCGCGGCCACAAGTGTTGAAGTTGTTTTAGCGTCAAGGTTGTCAAGCATGGCCACAAACATGGCCTCTGGGGTGCTGGGCAATTTCGCCGCCCCATGCTCCAACGCGCCGTGATGGCTAATGACAATGTGCAACAGAACGCGCAACGCATCGGGTGGAATTGGCGATTTCTTGGCGGAGGCGGCCGCCATGGTTTGCAGCCAAATGGCGCCGCGCACAACGTGTCCAACCAAATTGCCATCGGTGGTGTAGGCGAAACCACGCTCCCATTCCAACTCCACCGTCTTGCCCAAATCATGCAGGAATAAACCAAGCAGAACAAAGTCGCGGTTGAGTCCTGGATAAAGCGGCAACATGAGATCCGCCAACAACATGAGTTGCAACGTGTGCTCAAGCAAGCCACCGATGTACGCGTGATGCACGCTGACCGCGGCGGGCGCGCGGCGAAAATGTTGCGTGATGTGTTCGTTGCCAAGGTATTGCTCTGCCAACGCGCGCATGCCTGGATGCTTCAATGAGTGAAGCAATCGCTCCACCTCCTTCATCATGCCGTCAATGTCACGCGTTGTGGCTGGCAAAAGTTTTTTCAGTTGCTCGGTGGACACTTCCTCGGCGCGAATGGCGTCCGCGATCACTTGAATTTGCCCGTTGTAACTTTGCGTTTGACCAATGATGTGCACAAAGCCGGTGCGAATGGTTTCGCCCAAGTTGGCTTCGTCAAAAATCCAAACACGCAATGCCGCCTCGCCAGACGCGTCGCGAATAAGCGCCTTGAAAAAAGGTTTGCCCGCGCGCGTGGTGCCAACCTGCGGATTCACCAGTCCATAAATTCCACTGATCTTTGTATTTGCTATGAAATCCTTGATCGCAATGTGCTCTTGGTTGGTCATCACGCGAGTGTAACCATGAAAAAGTTGTGGACGCGCCACGCGCTTAGACAACTTCTCCGCGCGGGCGCGCAAATCATTGGGTGATCGCCATAAGAACCACCAATCACGCACACTTTTCTAAACGTCCTTTTGTATCCCAATGGATCGCGCGGTGGAAGCGTTGGGAAATTATTTATTCGCCGCACCGCTCAACTCAATCGAAAGATTTCCCATGGAAGACAGAAGGCTTGCCCATGCGGGATCGCTGGCCGCGTCGGTCAACGGGGTGACGGCAAGCAACACGTGTCCCACATGAAATGATTCTCCATTTGATGGAAGCGTGGCGTCCAAATCAACCCAACGTCCACCAATGAGCGCCTGCGTCCATAAATGCCAGGCGAACACATTTTTTTCGCCCGCGAAATATTCCGCCCACACCAACCCCGCGGCCACGCGGCTGGGAATTCCATCGGCGCGCAAGAGTGCCGCAAGCAACACCGCGTATTCGGTGCAGTCGCCGGATTTTGTCTGCGCAGTTTCGCTGGCGCTCGCAAACGCGCTGCCCAAGTTTTTATTTGCAATATGGTCGGCTACCGCGCTTCGAAACGTTTTCGCCTTGATCAGAATGTGAAGCAGAAAATTCGGATCGCTCGGATCATTGATGGGCGGAGCGTTGTAGTTGTATTTCACATCCCTGCGCATATTCGCCAACGCGCTTTCTTTCAGGGCAATCACCGCGGGATCTTTCCAATCAATCATGGGCGATGATTCCAAAAATAAATTGTCCGTGGCAACGCTGGCAAGCGATGGGTCTGCCGGTGTATCAAGATCAATCGTGACCAGGAATGATCCATCTGCATTGCGCACGACGCGTTGGGCGCCTTCTTGTGGCGGCGCCATGATCGGCGGCTTCTTGGCCTTGACCAAAAGTGCGATTGATCTTTTGTGGGACACATCCGTCAGTGGCGGATCCACTTTCACAAAACTTGCCACCATCACTTCAACTGGTGGTTTCGCGACATCAAGAGCCGCAAGCGCCGAGTCTTCATCGCACCTCGAATTTTTCAACACACCCAATCCAGTAGGCGTTTGACTTTGCACAACTTCACCATTGGAATCAATCCATTCTTCATTGCCATTGGGGATCAATGGACCGGTTAATTTCCAACGGGTGCATGCCACTGGATTTCCACTGATCGCCAAAGTGTCGGCATCTATTTTTTGCCAATGATTTTCCACGGCAACTATTCCTTGAGAGGGATCAAGAATGAGCAATGAAAATTCGGTCTTTCCCTTGGCAATTGCTGCTTGAACAGCGCGCCTTGCCGCGACTGGCGCAAGCGCGCCCGTGACAATGGCGGGCAGCACACGCTCCTTCATACTCGCCCCCTGCGTGCGGCGCTCGTGAACACCATCGGCCGCGCACTCCCAAGCAACGCGCACCGACAAACCACTACCAGATTGGGTTTGCCCACCTCGAAGGGGGCGGCCTTCTGGGTCTTCCTCTATCCAATCAGTCGTGATCATGCTCATAATATTTTTTTCACGAGCCATGCGTAAACGCGTTTCCGTTTCAGTTCGGAAGCCGTTTGTGATTGACTTGTTCCGCGTGCGCGACCAACCAGTCTGCGTATTGTTCAGCGTGATGATGTACCAATGCGACTGGTCATTGGACCCAACGCCATTGGCGGCGGACGCGCCTGAATTCGCGGGATCGGTTGGCGCTGCAGTCACCGATTGTGACGCGGGCACAGTTGGTGCTTGACTTGCGGCGCACAGACTGGCGGAGAAAATAGCCAGACACACCAAGGAAAATTGCGCGACGAATTTCAACATCACTCTGACTTCATCAATGGAAAGAGAATCACGTCGCGAATACTTTCACTGTTGGTCAGCAACATGACCAAGCGGTCAATGCCAAGACCCATGCCGCCGGTTGGTGGCATGCCCACTTTCAGTGACTCAAGAAAATCCTCGTCCAGCGTGCGGAAGGTTGTCTCCTCATCGTTGACGCCTTTGAGTTGCTCGGTGAATTTGGCGCGCTGCACATCAGGGTCGTTCAATTCGCTGTAGTGCGGACCAAGTTCCATGCCGCCAATGAACAAATCGCCGCGCTCGCACAAGCGCGGATCGTCGGCGCGCGGACGCGTCAGCGGACTGACGGCGCTTGGCCAATCGGTGACAAATGTGGGCGTGCATGGATCAATCTGTGGCTCCGCCAGAATTTCAAAAAGTTTCTCCACGCGTAGCCAGTGATCAATTGTGGCGGCGTGTGGAATGTGGCGCGTCTGGGCCTCTTGCAAAACAGATTTCTCATCAAAGATGTCAAGACCAGAGCCTTGCTTGAACAACTGCGCGAAAGTGACGCGGCGAAATGGCTTGGCGTAATTCACTTTCAATTCACCAAACGC
>CANJIC010000106.1 GCA_947474205.1 Planctomycetaceae bacterium
GGAGCCACGCCATGAAAAATATTCTGCGCGTTGCGCTGCCGCCCATCTTCACAGCCATAGCGCTGCTACTGGTGTGGGAAATTGCGGTGATGGTATTCAAGCCCGCCGCATATTTGCTGCCATCGCCGCTTGCCATTCTGCGCGCCGCCAACATTGATTCGCGCCAACTGATCAACGCCACGCTTTCAACCGCAATCAGCGCGGGTCTTGGGTTTGTAATTGCGGCGGTGGTGGGAATGGTGTGCGCAAGCGTGTTGAGTCAAAGTCAATTTTTGCAGCGCGGGCTTTATCCGCTCGCGTCTCTTTTTCAAATGGTTCCGCTTGTCGCAATCGCGCCGCTGTTGGTGATTTGGTTTGGCTATGGGCTAAGCGCAACGGTTGCCAGCGCCGCCATTGTGGCTGTGTTTCCAGTGTTGGCCAACACGCTTGATGGACTTCGCTCCACTGATCCTGGGCTGCATGAATTGTTCCGCATTTACAACGCCAATCGTTTCACGCGTTGGTGGAAGTTGGAATTGCCAAGCGCCACGCCAAACATTGTCACGGGTTTGCGCATTGCGGCGGGCTTGGCGGTGATTGGCACGGTGGTTGGCGAATTTGTTTCTGGTTACGCCGGCGAAGACGCACCACTTGGAATGGTGGTGCTTGCGTCCATGCGCAGCGCGCGGACGGATTTGGTTTTTGCCGCGGTGGCGTTGTCGGCGGCGGTTGGCTTCGTATTGTTCGGTGCCGTTAGTTTTTTAGGATGGCTCTCGCTTCGCAAGTGGCACGCGTCTACGCTTTCGCGCTAGTCACTGTGTGCGCGTGGCTGGCATGCGCGGCATTTCTACTTTCTTCAAAAATTTTTATATACATTGAACAACAACATGCGACACACTTCAAAAATAATTGCAGACATGGGCGCCACGCCGTGGCAAATTTTAAAATCTTGCATTCAATGCGCAACTGTGCTTGCGGCACTCTTGTGCGTGAGCGCATGCGACGGCGGGAACACTGCAACTGGCGCGACCAAAATTCGATTGCAGCTGAATTGGGTTCCAGAGCCTGAATTTGGCGGCATTTACGCCGCGGCTCAAGATGGTTTGTTCAAGGCGCAAGGTCTTGATGTTGAAATTATCAAAGGGGCGGCGGGAACTTCCGTGTCGCAACTTATTGCGCAAGGCGCATGTGAAGCCGGCGTTGTCAGCGCCGATCAAGTGTTGACGTTGCGCGAGCAAGGCGGAAATATTGTCGCCACGTTTTCTATCTTTGAGCGCTCGCCCATGGGCTTCATGACGCACGCATCGTCAAGTGCCAACTCATTGGAGCAGGTTTGGAAAGGTTCAGGCAAGTTGGCCATTGAGCCAGGCATGCCATTCTTAAAGTGGATGGAAAAAACATACGGACCATCCACATGCACGCTTATTCCATACGGCGGCTCGTTGGTTGTCTTTCAAAGCGATCAAGCCGCGGCCACACAATGCTTTGTCACGGCGGAACCGGTGGAGATGGATTTGAAAAAGATTCCCGTGAAAGTTTTTGATATTGCTGAAAGCGGCTACGACCCTTTCACGGCCGTGGTGTGCAGCTCTCAAACATGGCTGGATAAGAATCGTGAGACCGCCATTAAGTTGTCGCGCGCCATGCGCGTAGGCTAGGTTAATAACAGGAACGATCCAGCGAAATACAATCCCGCCATCGCGGCCATGAATCCTTCCATGTCGCTTGAAGCCATGAATATTGCAGCGCAACGCATGCGCAAATATGTGCTTGGTCCGTGGACGCAGGCGCATGGATATGGATCTATGGATCCCGCGCGCTGGACCGCGCTTGTATCGCAAATGCAATCCATGGGGCAACTCACCAAAAGCGTTCCCGCTCAAGAAGTGATGGTGGATTTGCTCATGTCGGAGCCAGTTGTGGCGGCACAAAAGTAGTCAAGCCTGCGGAATAAAAAAAACTTGCATCACTGCGCACATTGTCAAAACTGCAGTGTGAATTTTTAGTTTGAATAGACTGCTTTGCATGAAACCAACGCCACGGCCCACGCTGAAAGTGTTTGCAACCACGCTTTGGGAATATCCCAGTCAGCACTATGACGCCGTGGACAAGGACGGTTTCAAAGTCACCATGCAGGGCGACAAGGATTATGTGGGCGCCACGCCGTCGTGGGTGTTGTGGCAGTTATTGACCCGCTACACGCGCGTGGGCGACAGCGTGCTTGATCCCATGTGCGGTTCTGGAACCACCATTGATGTGTGCGCGCACTTGGAGCGCAAACCCGTTGCATTTGATTTGGATCCGTCGCGCGAGGACATTGCGCAGGCCGACGCGCGCAAACTTCCCATCGCCGATGCAAGCGTGGACTTTGCATTCATTGATCCACCATATTCGACGCACGTGAATTACTCCGAGGACCCGCGCTGTATCGGCAAGCTTGACGCGGGCGATGAGAATGGTGGACGTGACTATTACCAAGCCATGCATTTGGTGCTGAAGCAGATGCACCGCGTGTTGAAGAACCGCCGCTATATGGCGATTTATGTCAGCGATTCGTGGCGCAAGCGCCGCGGCGAGGCGGGCAAGGGGGCGGGGGTATTCATGCCGATTGGGTTTGAGTTGTTCGCCATGATGCGCGAGTTGTTTCAGCCCGTGGACATTATTTGCGTGGCGCGCAAAAATTCAAAGTTGGAAAGCGGCGCGTTCCGCAAAGGCGCCGAGGACGGAAATTTTTATCTGCGCGGATTCAACTATTTAATGATTGGCAAGAAGGTGGATGATGAAGCGCCAACGCCAGCGCCAAGCAAAAAGTGGAAGGCTTGAAATTTCTATTTGAATGAGCAACGGAAATTGACGCGCTGAAATTGGAAGGCTTCAATTTAATATTTAAATGTGCAA
The DNA here is from genome assembly GCA_947474205.1 of Planctomycetaceae bacterium. The sequence goes on from CANJIC010000106.1 coordinate 2,878, forward strand.
CGCACATTTCACCACAAACATGAGATACAGCGCGCTTGTAAGTTGCGGGTGCTGGTCTAATTCGCCGAATAAATCCAGGGCGTATCCACCCACTCGGTCAGTTTGCTCCACGCGTTGGAATCTTCGCCAGCCATCAGCGCCATTTCGCGTAACGCGCGCACATTAATTTCATCGCGCACATTCAGCAAAATCGCCAGCACGGGCGCACGTCGTTGCAGTTGATCAAAATTATTTTTGGAAATGGTGAAGTCATCATTTGCCCACAGTTTGCGCGCCACAATAATTCTGTTGAGTAATTCATCTTGCGCGCTTTGGCGTGTGGCAAGCAGTTCGGTGGCGTGCTCGCGGCTTTCATTCGGTGGCAATTCCACCATAATTTGATCAAACATATCGTCGGCGGGGTGGCGGTCGTAGAAAATTTCCGGATAGGCGAAGCGCCAATACGCGTTTTTCAGTTCGCGCACGTCGTCGCTGGCAAGGGCAAGGCACGTGTCATGTAAAAGTTCCTGCTGCACGGCAACGCGCGCGCGGACTGTTGGCTCCACGCTCTTGGTCGCCGCGGCAAGAATTTCACGCAAGCGCTCCTCGCTGGCCACTTGGTCCTTCTCGTCAAACTTGAACTCCATGGTCATTTTTTTCATGTTCAACACAAAGCTTCGAAGCGCGTCAATGGTGGCGGTGCGCAGACGATCTGAACTTTCTACCAGCGCAACCGCTGCGTCAATAATGGCAGCGTCCGTAATGGCGCTGGCCGCTGGCGAAAGTTTGGCCTGCGCGAACGCGGTTGGAACATCAATGGTGGCTTCGCGGTCAATCTTCATCAGCGAACCCATGGGAATTTTTCGCCAGTCAATACTAGAGGCAATCACGACACGTTCAATGCGCAGCCGTTCAATACGCGGATCACTTTGATCAAGACCAAGCACGGCCGCAAGCTCAGCGATTGTGTCGTCTTCAATCTTGGTGAGCGCGTTGCGCGCGATATCAACTTCAGACACAAGAGCGCGCAACCGCCGCTGCGCCTCGGGAACGGACATGTCGGGCGAAGACGCTTCTTTCAGGCGGTCCTCGGCCACTTTTATTTTGGTCAAGTGTTCTTGAAAGGTCTTGTTCCAACTTTCAACACTGTCAGCAAGTAGCGTCATGGACACTGCGTTTTCACTGTCGCCCTGTGGCTGCAACGGGCGAAGGCGGCTTTCCACCCATGGCTGAAAGTCTGGCGGCAGAAACAGCGCGAACGTTTCCGCGCTCTTGCGAATGGGCCAACCATCTGGCGCGGCGTCGGGCGGCTCTGGCGTGAGCACGGCGAACACATCGCTAAGCGATTCGCTTGGCAACAGCGCGGCAATGCTTTCACGAAGTTGTTGACCGGACTGCTTGCGAAGTGGCGCGAGTAAATCCTTGTATGGATCGCCAGCCACCTTGATCATGGCCATGTTGCGTTGCTTCAACAATTCTTGGCGCGCATCCTTTGCCAGTTGCGCGCGCGGATCATCTTTGCCGCGCAGCATTGCGGTTGCAATTCGCAGCGCGATTTCGCGATCATCTTTCTCCCACTCCAGCACAATCTTGGCAACCTCAACCCGTTGCGATTGCTGCAAGTTTGGCAAGCGCGTAATCAACAATGGCGCGACCTTTTGCCAATCGGAGGGCTTCCAAGATTCGTGATTCACAAATCCAATCTTGAAGCGCTCCACCACGTCTTGATCCGTAATGCCTTGCAGCATTTCAATGGTGCGCACATTCAGCGCAGTCATTTTGCTCTTGGCTAAATTAATGGCATCGTCATTGCCATCCATGGGCCGGCGAATTGACGCGGCCGCGAATTCGTTGGCCGCTGGAAGCAAGGCGCGGGTGTAGGTCTTCATGTGTTCGTCAAACAAGGCGCGCTGCTCTGGCGTGAATTTCAAGGTGTTCAACACCTCGCGTAAATCAATAAATGATTGAGCGGCTGGATTGACAATGCCTTTGGCGCGCGCAATGGCGCGGTCCGTGGAAAGATCCTCCATCATTGACGCATGATCCGCGCCAACACAATCGCTCCACTGCGCGAACAAATTTTGGTCCAACAATGAAAGTTGCGACAACAACGCCCCGTGGCGCTTGCGCAGGTGCTCCATAAATTCCTGGTCTTTCAACCACGATCCTTCCATGCGCGGATCAAGCGCATTGTTGCGTTGACTGATGGAAGCGATGATTGATGTCATTTCCCGTTGCACCGCGGCTTGCCACTGCAGTAAATATTCGTCATGAATCTTGTCAATGCACGTCCAGCTTTTTTGGTCACCGCGATAGCCGGCGCGAATCAAACTGCTGCTTCCCACGGGCATGGGCACCACATCAAATCGAAATGGATTTTCTTTGCACGCGGGCAGTGCCAGCGCGCACAAAGCCAGAAGCATGCTGAGATGAAAGACTCGCGGCAGCCATTTCAGGTGTTGAAGAAATCCACAACGCATGCAAGCATCTTTGCAACTATTTCTGCAAATTGACTTCAGTCGGTGGTCAATCTGACCGAATTCGTAAAAAGAGGCAGATTTTTGGCTTCATTAGATGAATTTAAGAAATTTCACAAAGGAATTTGCATTTTGAAAATTGAATTCGACATTGTTTCCAGTGCAAGACGGGCCACGGAGGGGTGGTCCGAAAGGCAAGTTGGGAACGGCCTCGCAGGCGTAAGGAACCCGCGAGGTTGGAAAAGGGTTCGCGTTTGGGAAAGCGCGAATGTTGGAAAGAACTCGCGGGCGGGAACCCGTGAGAGTTGCAAAGGAACTTGCGTTTGGGAAAGCGCGAGTGTTGAAAAGAGAGTGCGGTTGAGTGAAGTTCGACCGCAATATGAAATGGCTCGCCGCGGAGGGAAACCGCGAGCGAGTGGGGGGAAAAGGGTTGGACGCGAGGAGGGTCGCGCCCAACTGAACTGCGAAATGGATTGTGGCGGTTGGAGTGAAAAGCAAATTCAAATCAGCGCGTCGGTGGTGAAGTTGTGTTGCGTGACGTCCTTCGTCACGCAAAATCAAGTCAACTCTGAAAGGCGCTCATCATGAACAATACAAATCAATCAAATCAACTTGGACAAATGCAAAGCAACCAGAAGCAAATTCTTGGCGGCCTAAGTTTGACTCTCGTGGTGGCGGCTTCATTGGTGGCGTTGTGGCGCGGTTCATTTGTGAGCTCATTGAACGCCGATATCGCGAATTTGGTCGAAGACACATCCACGGCTCATGTTGACGATGTCAGTGATAACACCCGCAGCGTGATTTTGGTTCCAGAACAAGTTTCAAGCATTCAAGCAGCTATCAATCAAGCGACTGACGGCGCCATTATTTTTGTGGCGCCTGGCCAATACCGTGAAAATATCCGTATTCAAGGCAAAAATATTGTGCTCCATTCCACCGGGGGAGCGGCAAGCGTCAGCATTCTTGGCGATGGCCGCGATGGTCCGATCGTGCTGATTGAGAATTCCAAATTCATGCTCGATGGGTTTTGTATGCAAGGTGGCCGCGGTGAGAATGGCCGTGGCATGGTGCTGCAAGGCAGCAACGCCACCATTATGAATTGCACATTCACCAACAACATGGGTGGCGTGTCGCTGACCAATTCACAAGCGCAATTTGATCACTGCGCGATCGCGCTGAATCAATCGGCTGTGCAAGGCGGAGGTCTATGGGCTTGGCAATCCGATGTGCGCATGAGTGATTGCACCGTGAACGACAACGCGACTGGAACATTTGGTGGAGGCGTGTACGCCCTGGGCGGTTGCATGCAACTGTTCAACGTTTCATTCATGAACAATCGCGTAAAAAGCGGCGCGTGGGGCGGTGGTTTGTACAGCGACCGCGCCAATGTCAATTTGACCGAATGCGTGATGCAGGGAAACTTCTCGCATGAATCGGGCTCGGCCATGTACGTGCTTGATGCCAGCGCGACGATTCGTGCTAGTTCGTTTAAGAACAATAGTTTTACCGGCGCGGCCACCGTGGTGGGCGCCAACGCGCAGTTTGATATTCAAAATTCAATTTTGGAGGCGGACAATGAAAGCATTGCCGCGGCGGTTTCAAGCAATGAAGCGGCCATTGCAATGGCGCAAGCGGATGCCATTGAAACTGAATCGCAGATGATTGCAGTGAAACAATGAGCACGCCACAAGCATGA
>CANJIC010000107.1 GCA_947474205.1 Planctomycetaceae bacterium
GTCCAAATTGGCGCTGGTCACAATAGCCGTGGAGCGGTCGACCACGATGGTCTTGGCATGCAACAAACCTTTTTGAAATTCATGAATGCGCACTCCGCACTCCAGCAAATTTCGGAACAGGCTGCGGCTTGCCAAGCGAACCCACATGCTGTCATTGCGCGCCGGCACCACCAAGTGCACGCGCACGCCACGGCGCGCGGCCACCGCCAACGCGGAAAGCGTGGCGTAGTCGGGAACAAAGTAGGGGGTGGTCAACACAATTTCCTCGTTGGCAATTTGCACCGCGGACTGAATGAGTTGCGTAACGGCGTCATTTTGAAAGTTGGGCCCAGTGGCGAATGATTGCGCGATCACGCCATCGCTTTGAAAGTCGGGCTCAATTTTCAAAACATCATCCAAGTCCTCCTGCGATTCCATGTACCAATCTTCAATGAAAATCATTTGCAGTTCCTTGACCAGCGGACCTGCTATGCGCACGGAGCAATCCACCCACGGCGCGTATTTAGCCTTGGGCGCAAAGCCAGCCTCCGCAATGTTTTGGCTGCCGGTCCACCCAACAATTCCATCCGTCACCAACATTTTTCTATGGTTGCGCATGTCCAACCTGCTGATAATCAAACGCAACATGTTCACGCGCAAGGCTTCGCACACGTTCACGCCGCCTTGCTGCATTTTTTTGCGCAACGCGCTCTTCAGAAAATCCTTGCTGCCAACTCCATCAACTAGAAGTCGGCACGAAACGCCACGACTGGCGGCGCGTATCAGCGCTTGCGCCACTTGTTGACCAGCTTTGTCGGCTAAATAAATGTAGCTCAGCAAATGCACATGCAATTTCGCTTGATCAATATCGTCGCACATGCGGTTGATGACTTCCTGCGAATCCCCGCTCAACCAAAGCTTATTGCCCGCCAACGGAACGCAATGGCTTGCCAATTGGGCCACGGTTGCAATTTGATGTTGCGCTGGCTCCAGTTGAAAGTGGCGGGTGCGCGAATCGTGATGCACATGGTTGGCGGGACAATCAACCTCCGAAATTATTTTTGCATGGCGACGAATTCGAAACGCGCCGAATCGCGTTTCACCAACCAGCAGATAGGCGATCGCTCCAACAATTGGAACCGCAAGCACAACCACCATCCACGCCATGGCCACGTGCGGTCGATTTCCCTTGCGTAGCAACACAACGCAAGCCATGACAATTTGCAGCGCGAACTCTCCAACGACAAACATTGGATCGACGATGGCAATATTCAAGTTGGTTTTTTAACCTTCAATTTTGACGATCAGAAATCGTCGCTCGCCCTTGGGCAAATCAACGCGCACTGTTTCGCCAATGCGCGCCTTCATTAGGGCCACTCCAATCGGACTTGATCCCGTAACTTCAATATAGTCATCGCTTGAATCATCCGAGAGCTGGCCCACAAGACGGAACTTTTCCTCGCGATTTGTCTTCACATCGCGCAGCACCACCACGGCTCCAAGAAAAACCATGTCCAGCGGAACATCAATTTCGCCGGCCACTTGAACACGAGACAATTTGGCTTCAAGATCACGAACCTTGGCCTCGTTCATGGCTTGGTCTTCGCGCGCCGCGTGGTAATCCGCGTTCTCTTTCAGGTCGCCTTGAGCGCGGGCCTCGGCAATTCGACCAGCGATCACTGGACGAAATTTCAAGCAATCAGAAAGTTGCGCTTCGAGCCGCTCTTTGTCGGTTTGGGAGATCATTTCCATGGTGTGCCTTTGGCTTTGCGGACATGAGGTCCGTGCCAAATAAGAATACAAACTTAGCCAAGATTTTGCGAGGGAACTTTCACGGGCTTGGACGCGCTCACGCTCAGCAAAATCACAATCACCCATGCCGCCGCGGCAGCGAAGCCAACGCCAAAAGTGGATTTCCAACTTAGCGCGTCTGGATTCAGTCCGCCTCCAAGCGTCTCGCGCAGCACGCCCAAGATCGGGCCATCAAGCCATATTGGTGGCATGGCCCAATTCATGTGGAGGTACAGAAAATAGGCGATCGGTCCAAGCAACGCGATCACCAAAATTGAAATCATGGCGGCCACACGCTCGATCGCCAAGCGGCTGCCAATGGTCATGGCCAAAATCGCCGCGATGAGTAGGCCCCATGAGAAAAGAAAAAGATCGATCAAACCCATGCGATCGATCGACCAACTCGTTGCCAATCGAAGTGGCCACATCACCACATGCACCAACACGGCAATGGTTACAAAATCAATCAGCACTTGGCGGATGGGCGCGCGCGAGGGCCGCTCGCTCAGGCGCATCATGGGCCACGCCACGCATAGACCAATTGCCATTGACGCTATGAACAAGCGAATTCCGGGCAAGTAACTGGCGATTGAAGGTTGAATGGGGGGTCGAATGCCAATGCAAACAATCCATGTTGCAAAAATCCAACATGTGGTGATCAATACAAGTCCGCGCGGCAGAATCATGCAGTCAGACTAGTGCAATTGTCGTGGCATGTGGTGACGTTGCGCGCGGCGAATCCAAGAGCGAAGTGGATCAGCGCATGCCAACATAATCGCAAAGCAAATTCAACTCGTCTTCGCATCCAGCGTCAATTTGTCCGTAGTGGTCAAAGAGCCACTGCAAATATTCAATTTTCTGGCGCGCAGGAACTTCCGCTGCGCTTTCATTTCCGGGGCAGCGACCCCATTTGATTGTGCAGCCACGGTTGGTCTTCAAGCGCAGGCAGCCATCGTCCTTGGTGCGATCCAAATCAATGCACGCAATTTGTCCGCGCCAAGCGTGATCGTTTATCAGGCGAGCCAAGGCCACGGCGCCACGCATGTCTTTGCCAGCCCATTCGTTGCCATACGCTGCGGGACAAGCAAACGAGGCATTTTCAATGCGAATCAGGCTGCTTGGCGCAGTGCCTTCGCGGTAGCAACGGGGAAGCAATTTTCCATCGGTGTCGATCAAGTGGTCGTAGCCTTGCTCGCGCACAACGGCGAATGGAGTAGTCCAGACTCCATCCACATACACCTCGTTCATGCCACTGCGCTTCACTTGTATGATTTCACTGAACCAACCAGTTCGCATCAACGCTTCGCGTGACTCGGTAAGACCATCACGATCCATCGGCGAGCCGTTCAGTTGCTTGGCAACGACTTCCGCCAACGGAGCGAGATCCGCCTCGCTCATCCAAACTGGTCGCGATGAAAAATAAACTTGAAATGGTGCGTCGCTTTTTCGAGCGGCCGCCTCGCGCGATAGAACGGGCACTCCCATTCCCAATGCCAAGGCCATGACCGCGAAGGAAACCGACCAACCCACTGCAACAATCATTGCCTTGGACTTCACCCAATTAAGATTGACTGAGAATTTAAACCTGGAAGCGATTTCGCGGCGCTTGGGTGACGATCGTTTGCGGGATGCCATTGCTCCTTCTCAATCGGTCAGAGCCGCCTTGGAAGTAAAGAAATCACGGCGATGAAATTGCGCGCGAAATAAAGGAATGAAGAATGGACAATCAATAGTCCCCAAATGCATTTTGGACCAATGAATCTGGGCGCAAAGTTCCACTTACACCCGCAGTTTTGCGGCGCGATTCAGGGCGCCTTGCGCCAATTCAAGCACCAACTGTTCCATTGATATTCCCGCATGTTTTGCGGCTTTTGGCACCAATGAATGATCCGTGAAACCGGGCATGGTGTTGACCTCCAGAAACCACGGACCGCGCTCGTCGGCCATGAAATCCACCCGCGCCACGTCGCGCAGGCCCAAGGCGTGCCAGCACAGCAGGGCGTGGCGGTTCATGGCGTCCTTGAGCTCGGGGGAAATTTCTGGATCCAAAATATATTGCGTGTCGTTGCGCAAATATTTCGCTAGGTAATCGTACACGCCGCTGTTCGCTTTGATTTCAATCTGTGGCAGAACTTTTCCATTGAGAATGCCCACGGTGAATTCACGACCCTGAATGAATTCCTCCGCAATCAATCTGGGACGGCGGCCCTCAAGGTGTTGGCGGGCGCTGGCCAGTTCTTCGGCCGTGCGACAAATTCGTAAATCAACGCTCGAGCCATCGTTGGAAGGTTTGATCACCAGCGGAAGTTTGACCGTGATGGGCTCGCCCATCAGCACTTCGCACGCTAATGGAGTGGAGACGCCAGCGCGGGCCACCGCGATTTTTGTAGCCGTCTTGTCCATGGCCAGACGCGCCGCGGCGGGTTGGCAGCCAACATAAGGCCGTCCATCCTGCTCCAGAAGTTCTTGCAGCGGTCCACCCTCGCCCCATGGTCCGTGCAACACAGGGAAAATCACGTCGCCATCCAGCGCGCGTAAATCAGCAATATCAAGCTGATCGATCGTGATTTCGTTCACGTGCGCGTTGGCGCGCGCAAGCGCGGCGGCCACTTGCGCGCCGCTTTTTATGCTGACTTCACGCTCCGCGTCGGGACCGCCTTTCAGCACAAGCACGCGCATTATTTTTTCTCCCTGGGCTGGAACGAGCGACCCCACACCGCGACTTCCATTTCAATGTCCATGCCTTGGCTTTGCAAAACACGATCTTGAATGATGCGCGCAAGTTCAAGCACATCGTTGGCGCGGCCGCCCTTGTTGGCGCACACAAAGTTGGCGTGCTCCGCGCTCACAAACGCGCTGCCATGCGTGAAGCCTTTCAACCCCGCAAGATCAATCAAGCGTCCAGCGCTGCTTCGTGTTCCATCGTGCGCCACTGGATTTCGAAAGAGGCAGCCCGCGGAATGTTGCGCCAGCGGTTGTGAATCTTTTTTAAATTTATAAATATCCAACATCTTTTCGCGAAGCGCCACCGGGTCGCCAGGAGTCAATTGCAGCAACGTCCACACAATTAAATCTTGCGGCAAGGCCGAGTGTCGATATGAAAATTGAATCGCGCTGTGTGGGTGAACTCGAACCTCGCCGCGGTGATTCATGGTGGCGACCGAGTGAATGGCGTCGCCAATGCAGCCATATTTTCCGCCCGCGTTCATGCGCGTCGCGCCGCCCATACTTGCGGGAATTCCAGCCATTTGGCACAGTCCATCCAGGCCTTCACGCACGCAGGCGTTCAACAGTTTCAACACATCAACGCCGGCTGGCACATGCGCAGTGTTCTTCTGACCATCGGCATGCAATGTCCACTGCGTGAACGCGGGTTGATCCAACTTAATCACCACACCATCCACGCCCTCGTCTAGAACCAATAGGTTCGCTCCAGAACCCAGCACGCGAACCGTTTTATTTTCATTGTGGCAGCGGCGCAATAATTCTTTCAACGCCGCCTCGGATTGTGGCCGCACAAGCATGTCCGCGTTGCCGCCAACACCAAACCATGTGTGCGCGGCCAATGGCGCGTCCATTTCAATAATGGCATCCAATCCGTCGGTCAGAGATGTGGGAATGGAGGCGTTCATGTGGATCACTTTCCTAAGAAAATATTCGCGGCTCGATAAACCGGTCCAGCTCCCATGGTCACCACAACATCGCCAGCTTGCGCAATCTCATTAAGCCGAGCGGCGCCCGCTTCAATCGTGCCCACGCATTCCACCGTTCCACCATGCTTGCGAATTCGGTCGGCGACATCCTGGCTTGATACCAGCGCACGCTCGCTCTGCGCGTCGCGAACAAAGTGAATGTCCGTTAGCAGCACGTGATCTGCGGCGCCAAAGCACGCGCCAAAATCCTCCAGCAGCAGGCGCGTGCGACTGTGTTGATGCGGCTGGAATAAACAGATCAATTTGCGCGGTTTTGTGGCATTTTTCAAAGCCTCCAATGTCACGCGCACCTCCGTTGGATGGTGTCCATAGTCGTCGTACACGCGAATGCTTTGCGCTGCAATTTTTCGCTCGCCAACAAATTCAAGGCGGCGGTCAACGCCGGCGAACGAAGCCAACGCCTCTTGCACTCTGGCGTGATCGGCGCCAAGTTTCAGCGCCATAATTCCCGCGCCCGCGCCGTTGAGCACGTTGTGCGCGCCAAACAATTTTGGTTGCCATCGAAGTATTTCTTGTTGCTTGTCACGCACGCGCGCCATGCCGTTGGCCGCCATCTCAACCACGTAATCAGCAGCGGGATGCCAGCCGAATGTTTTAATATTGGCGGTCACGTCGCGCGTCACGCGCTCGCGTTGCGCGCCTTCGTGCGCGATCAACAAGTATCCACCATCCACCGCGGCGGGCAGACGGCGCGCGAACACATGGAATGATTCAATGATCTCATCAAGCGACTTGTAGCAATCCAAATGGTCGCTCTCCACATTGTTGATGATGGCCGTGGTGGGATGCAATTGGTGAAATGAGCGGTCAAACTCGCATGATTCGCTGACTAGAAATCCTGGCTTGTGCGAGTAGGGACCCTTGGAAAGAATGGCCGCGCCGGCGCGCGCGCTTCCGCCCAATGAAGCGCATGTGGCGCCAGCAATAAATCCTGGATCAAATCCTGCGTGCAACAAACACCATGTCAACATGCATGTGGTGGTGCTCTTGCCGTGGGTTCCTGCAACGCACACCGCGGTGTGTCCAAGTTGCAACAAGCCAAGCGCCTGCGCGTAACTGCGCACAGGAATATTTCTTTTCGCCGCCGCGACCAGATGCGGGTGATCAGATTTTGCGGCGGCCGTGGCGATCACCAATTCGCAATTGGCTGGAAGATACTCTGTCTCACCAACTGAAATTTCAAATCCTTCCGCCTGCAGCGCCTTCACCGCGGGACTAGCTTCGCTGTCGCCGCCGCTCACCATGGCCGCGCGCTTTTTGAGCAAGCGCGCCAGTCCGCTTACGCCAGTTCCGCCCGCGCCCACAAGCCAAATCCGCCGACCTTGCAATCCGTTCGCATTGGAAAACCACTCGCATAGCGGATCGTTCTTCACGCCAATCATCGTAGGAACTTTTGCGGATTGTTCGTGCCTGAATTGTGTGATTTGCGCCATGAACTCACCATCGGCAGAGCGGGGCATGCGGGGTTAAAACCCA
>CANJIC010000108.1 GCA_947474205.1 Planctomycetaceae bacterium
CAGCGGTCGGTGTCTTTCCAAAAACCAATCCACGCGGAAAGCGTGCGACGACCATCAGCCGTCAAACGAAAACATTTGCGCGCGGGCCCCTCATTCGAAGGAACAAGCGTGCTGTTGATCAGCCCCTCCGCTTCCATGGTTCGAAGCATGGGATATAGCGTGCCCTGTTTAAAATTCAGACCTTCGGGCGATTCATCGGAGAGCTGACGCGCAATTTCATAACCGTGAATTGGCTCGGAACTACGGGCAATTGCCGCTAAAACCACCAGCCACGATGTGCCGTTGCTGAGGTCGCGTTCAATTTTGTCAACCAGGGGTAGTGGCATTCTCTTGGTACTGTACAAAATACACTACCAATGTCAAGAGCCTCACAAAACATTTCCGCCGCTATTCTTGTCCGCATGAAATCTTTCAATCGATCAATCTTCGGTCTTGTCGTTGCAACCAGTCTGTGCGCACAAGTCTTCGCTCAAGGCGCAGCTCCAACTAAGCCCGCATCGGGCGTGGCGGTTGGGACTCACGTTGAAATCATAAATGACGGCGCCGCAGGTGGCGAAGCCAGCAAGACCAAGAAAGTCATGGTGTTCAAGGACGCATCGGGCACGCCAGCTGCTAAAGCCGACGCCAATCCCGCCGACACCATCGATCCAAAAGCGAAAGCCATTTATGACGCATCAGTTGCAGCGGCGAAAAAAGTGACCAGCTTCGACGGCGTCACGCAAATGAAAATGGAAATTCCACAAGGCGAGCAATTGCCGCCGGGCTTTGGCGAACCCGCGCGCTTTGTCATGGTGTTTGATGACAAGGACGGCAACGGCGTTGCGGGATTCCGTCTTGAAGTTCTCAAAGATGCAAAGCCCACGCGCATCATCACCAACAAAGAGGACAGCACCACTGTCACGGATCTCACCGCGAAAACATTTCTTGACCTTGGCAAGAACATGAACCCAGTCATGGAGGATGTCATTCAACATTTCCCGCGCTGGATCATGGAGCAAAAAATGGGTGGCGAAGAAGAGGACGCACCCAAGCCTGTGTCATTCACGCTTGAGCCAGAAGAAACCGTGGACGGGACTCCATGCGATGTGGTGCGCGTTGTGCGGCAAATGACGCTGGAACCGCAACCAGATGGCGATGCGGAAGAAGGCGAAAAGTTGGTTTCAAAAACTGTGCGCTTCACGCAAACCATTGCGTTTGCCCGCAGCGACAACATGCCGCGACGCCTGACTGAATCAAACAATATGAGTGAAATGGGTGGACCACCGCCAAGCACAACTACATATTCAAACGTGAAAATAAATTCGACGATTGATCCAGCGCTGTTCACGCAGAAATTGCCTGAGGGATTTGCAAAGGTCGACGCACCCAAGGAAGAGGAAGAGGAAGGCTCGCAGAGGGCGCCCGCACTCGCTTTCAAAGTTGGCGACAAAGCTCCCGCGTTTAAGTTGACTAGCCTTGCTGGTCCTGAAGTCACGCTTGATTCGCTTAAAGGCAAAGTTGTGTTGCTTGATTTCTGGGCCACATGGTGCGGCCCATGCAAGCAAATCATGCCGGTCATTCAGAAACTCAGCGAAGAGTTCAAGGACAAAGGCGTTGCGGTGTTCGGCGTGAACACGTGGGAGAAAAAAGACGGCGCCGCAAAGAGCTACATGGAGTCCAAGAAATATACTTACGGATGTTTATTGGCTGGCGAGGACTTGGCGAAGACCTACGGCATCACCGGTATTCCAACACTGATCATTATTAATAAAGATGGCACAATTGCCAAGGCCGAAGTTGGCGCGGGCGGCAATGTGGAGGCGGACTTACGCGCGGCTATTACCGCGGCGCTTGCGAAGTAAGTTTGTCGCACACCGCGGCGCGCAAGATTGTGCAATAGGCTTGAAACGCCGTGAATTTTAATTGATTCAGTAAAATGCAGGCCGCGCTACAAGTCATCCGCCGTCCGCAATCAACACGCTTAGCACACACCACCCATGACTCCGTCCACGCCTGAATATTCCATCATTGTTCCTGCGTGGAATGAAGAGGCGGTGTTACCGCAAACTTTGGCGCAGTTGCGCGCCGCGGCCGACGGCGTGGGTCGCGCCTATGAACTTATTGTGGTTGATGACGACAGCAGCGATCGCACGGCGGAAGTTTCTCGCGCGGCCGGAGCACGTGTGGTGCAGGTGAAGAAGCGACAGATCGCCGCGGTTCGCAACGCCGGCGCGCAAGCGTGTAGCGCTCCCTACATTATTTTCTGCGACGCGGATACGTATGTTCCAGAGACCGTGATTCGCAACGCGCTTCTTGAAATGGACGAAGGCGCCGTGGGCGGCGGCGCGCGTGTGGCGTTTGACAGCCGCGGCTCATTGCTTGCGGAAGTGTTCTTCGCCGTCTTCAAGGTGTATTGGTACATGAACAAATTAGCGGCTGGATGTTTTTTCTTCGCGCGCCGAAGCGACTTTGAAGCCGTGGGTGGCTTTGACGAAACCTGGTACGCCAGCGAGGAATATTGGCTTAGCCTCGCGCTGAAGCAGCGCGGACGATTCGCGCTGCTTCACGAAGAGGTCATTAGCAGCGCGCGCAAGCAACGGGCAAATAGCGGCTTCAAGTTGCTGTTTTTACTCGCGCGATTTTTTATTGGCGGCCGCAACATGCTGCAAAAGCGCGAGCAACTTCCACTGTGGTACGACGGCGCGCGCGAAGGCAAGCGCGTGGATGTGTGAGCGGATTTTTCGCTGACAACAATTCAACACTACTCGCATTTAAAATTTTCCAAACGCGTCGCGCACCCAATGTCTTGGCGACCCGTGAACACGGCAACAAATACAAATTGCAAAATAAGTTTCGGTAAGTCAAAACTTTTAGTCAGTTTCCTCAGCCGCATCATCCGCCACATCAACAAGTTGAATGCCCGGCTTTGTGAACACAATGCGCTGGTCGCGAAACAATTTTCCAAGCGCCTGCTTGAAAGCCTTCTTGCTCACGCCAAACTGTTCGCGAATTTGCTCGGGCTTGCTGTCATCGTCAAAGTTCATGCGGCCGCCGGCTTGTTGCAGCGCCTCCAGAATTTGCTCGGTCAACGGCTCCACGCGCTCGTATCCAGCGGCGTCAAGCGATAAATCTATTTTGCCATCGGGGCGCACCAAGCGAACAAACGCGAACATGCGCGCGCCAATGGCAAGCGGCGCGGGCAAGTTGCTGTAAAACAAAAGTCCGCGGTGCGCGTTCTCAATAATCGCGTTGTAACCCAGCGGTGTTTCGCCCGTGATTAAAATATTCACCGGCTGATTCACTTCATACACGGGCTCGTCGCGGCTCAAGTGTCTGTTCAAGCGCGCGCTTGCAATCATGCGATCCGTATTCGGGTCCACGCACACCGCCACAACAATCAGTTGCCCAACATCAACGCTGCCGCCCTGCTCGCTGAAAGGCAGTAGCAAATCTTTTGACAAACCCCAATCCAGAAACGCGCCCATTTGCGGATGCAATTCCTTCACGCGCATCGCGGCAAACTCGCCAACAGCGGCGTGCGGCTTCTCGGTGGTGGCAACCAAACGGTCCTCCGAGTCGCGATAAATAAACACATCAAGCATTGCGCCGGGCGCGGTACCGCGCGGAACATAGCGGCCAGGCAAAAGAATTTCGCCCAGCTCCTCGCCGTCCATATAAACGCCGGAGTTGGTTTCGCGCACAACCGCAAGCAGATTTCTTTTACCGATAGTGGCCATGGGTCGCACAGAGTAGGGGCAAGTGCGCACTCATGAATTTGACTGATTTATCAGACAAAAAACGCCATTCAGAATTTCCGCCACAAACTTGGATTGTTATTACATTGTTAGTACAATTTTGCCATGGTTAAAATCATTCAACGAGTTGGAAATAGTCGCGGTCTTATCCTGGATCAAGCCACGCTGAAGGCGCTTCACCTGCGTCTTGGAAGCAAGGTTCACTTGGTTGCGCGCGATGGCGTGCTTATTGTCACGCCAGTCGACAGTGACCGCGCCGATGATGCGGCATTTAAAGCAGCCATGAAGAAAACTTTAAAGACCCGCGCGCGCGTTATGCGTCGCCTGGCGTAAGCCATGCCAGCCAAGTTTCTATTTCTTTCTATCAAACAGATTGATCTTCTGCATTTGGAAGTCTTGAAGGAATTCGGTGGCGCCGATGGCTTGCGCGACCGCGGCCTGCTTGAGTCCGCGCTTGAAATGCCGCGGGCCACCTTTGACGGAAAACTACTACATAAAAATCTGTCCGCCATTGCGGCGGCCTATCTATTTCATATATGTCGCAATCATCCATTCATCGATGGCAACAAACGAGTTGCGCTTGGCGCGGCGCTTATCTTTATTGAAGTCAACGGCGGCACAATTCGCGCTAGCGATGACGAGCTTGAGCGACTCACTCTTGGCGTGGCCTCCAGCGAAATCAACAAGGATGCGGTGACAACTTTCTTTCGCAGCCGAGTGAAGGCGCGGCGCTAGTCCTCTTTATAGTCGCAAAAGGTAGTTCTGCCCTGCGACGACACATAAACTGACAACACCACTTGCAACAACACCAGCGTAATTTCCAAGCGCAAAAATGTGTGGGCGCTATTTGAAGACGGCGGCAACACCATTTGTGATTGCTTTGTCAGCGGCGACGGTGATGTTGATACAAGCGATTTCAGCTTTGTACTGCTCTTCTTTGGCGAGCCAACGGACCCCGATTTTATTCAACTCGATCAGGATATGAACGGATTTATTGATACGGCCGATTCGTCTCTGGTGTTGCTGAACTATGGAACGTGTCCTTAAAATGACATCAAAAACAATTTAGGTTGTTCTATTCATTTGGTCTGCATAAGCGAATTCATGTTTGGAATTCAAGAGCGCACTTGCGTACGATCACTAATTTTTTATTTAAAATTCCTCATTCCATTTTTCATTCACCCATTTCACCACCCCCGCTAGACTGTTGACATGTCAGTCAAAATCGCTTGCGAATATCTTGGTGATCTGCGCGTGCGCGCCGTTCACGGTCCGTCCGGCACCACGTTGATCACCGACGCCCCCACCGACAATCACGGCAAGGGTTCATCGTTTTCCCCCACCGATTTGGCGTGCACCGCGTTGGCCACTTGTGTCGCCACCATCATGGGCATTGCTGCAAAGCCGCTCAATCTGGATTTGAAAGGCATGAAGATTGACATTGAAAAGCACATGACCACGCAGCCGCCTCGACGCATTGCAAAATTGAACATGGACATTCGCATGCCCGCTGGAATTTCCGCGGAGCATCAAGCCAAGCTCAAGGCCGCTGCCGCCGCGTGTCCGGTGCATGCGTCGTTTCATCCAGATGTCGCCGTGGAAATGGTTTGGAATTGGGGTTAATTCTTGCGGACGCGGCGCGAAGTTGATCGCCGTCATGCGCAACGCGTCATGATGATTGAAGGTGCCATGATGCCTCAGCGCAATCCCGACATTCAGCCGCCACTTCCCACGCGCGATGGTGTTGGCGCAAGTTGCATTGCGCTTCCAAGTGTCAATCCTTTTGCAAGTGGCGCGCCTTCTATCCAAACAAAAAATTCGCTTGATGCTTCCGCGACGGCTCAGCATCGCAGAACAGAGAACACATCTGCAAATTCAACCAACGCGTCAACGGATCCTGCCCAACGACTTATCGCGAACACACTTTTAAAT
The DNA here is from genome assembly GCA_947474205.1 of Planctomycetaceae bacterium. The sequence goes on from CANJIC010000108.1 coordinate 5,667, forward strand.
CTAACGCACCAAGAGCATTTGCCCAATGCAATCACTGATCAAAGGAACTCGGAAATTATATTTCCCGCTGGAACTATCGCTCATTTTCTTGCGCAACAATTCCCCGCAATTTCCGCGCACGAATGGTCGCATCGCATGGCCGCCGGAAATGTTGTGGATGAACATGGCGTAACGGTCACGCCCACGCGCGCGTTTGAAGCGGGCTTGAGAATTTATTACTACCGCGCTCTTGAAACAGAGCCGCGCATTCCATTTGACGAAGTGATTCTGTTTCAAGATGAACAACTTGTGGTTGTGGATAAGCCGCATTTTCTGCCGGTCATTCCATCGGGCCGCTACTTGCAAGAAACTTTGCTTGTGCGACTGAAGCGCAAACTGGGCATTGATACGCTTGTTCCCATTCATCGCATTGATCGCGGCACCGCGGGGGTGATTGTGTTCAGCGTGCAAGAAAGTACGCGCGGCAAATATCAACAACTGTTCGCCACGCGTGACGTGCGCAAGACATACGAGGCCATTGCACCCATCAATCGCGCGCTTCACTTTCCGCTGACGCACGAAAGCTGCTTGGCGCCTGACGAACATTTCATGCGCATGAAAGAAATCGCCGGCGAAGCGAATTCGCAAACGCATTTCGAAATCATCCGCGAGCTCACAGCGCCTTGTGCGAACCCACTTGCCCCCACGGCTGCACGCACACTTGCATCCCCACTTGCGGCCATGCCTGCACGCGCAATTGCATCCGCACTTACGTCAACGCCATCAAACGCATTTGCATCCCCACTTACGCCCATGCCCTCACACATAATCCCGTCCACGCTTGCACCCTCATTCGCGCTGTATCGACTGCGCCCAATCACCGGCCGCAAGCATCAACTGCGAGTGCACTGTGCCGCGCTTGCAATTCCGATTGTGAACGACCCCATGTATCCAACATTTCTGCCGGAGCCCGCACGTGACGCGCCCGAAGATTTCAGCAAGCCACTGCAGCTCTTGGCGCGCGCGGTTGAATTCACCGATCCCATCACCGGCGCGGCGCGCGCATTCTCCAGCGCGCGCCAACTAGAATTGCTTGCGACACACACATGAACAGCCCTGCGCACCCATCCCCCGCCGGTCGACTTGAGTTGATCTGTGGCCCTATGTTCGCCGGGAAAACCACGGAACTCATTCGCCGCCTTGAAGCCGCGCACGCCGCGCAAGAAATCACGCTTGCCATAGAGCCCGCAAAGGACACGCGCTACGCCGATCAAGAATTGGTCACGCAC
>CANJIC010000109.1 GCA_947474205.1 Planctomycetaceae bacterium
CATTCCGCCCCCGCCGCGCCAACGCATTCCAAAAAACCAAAGCGCGTGTGCGTTGCCTACTCAGGCGGTCTTGATACCAGTTGCGTTATTCCGTGGTTGCGCGAAACCTACGACTGCGAAGTGGTTGCATGCGTGGCCGATGTTGGCCAAGGTGCGCAAGAACTTGTCGGCATTGAAAAGAAAGCCGCCGACTCTGGCGCCTGCGTATGCGTGATTAAAGATTTGAAGCAGTCATTCTTGACGGACTTTGTATTTCCAATGGTCATGTCCGGCGCCGTGTATGAGGGGCGCTACCTTCTTGGCACCAGCATCGCGCGTCCTTGCATTGCGCAAGCGCAGGTCATGTGCGCGTTGGAGGAACAGTGCGACGCCGTAGCCCATGGCTGCACGGGCAAAGGCAATGATCAAGTGCGTTTTGAAAGCGTCTATGCGGCGTTGGCGCCGCAATTGCGCGTGATTGCGCCGTGGCGTGAAAGTTCCTGGAATTTGCGCAGCCGCGAAGCCATGCTTGGCTATTTAGCGCAGCGAAATATTCCATGCGCCGCCAGCGCCACAAAAATTTATTCGCGTGACGCCAACTCCTGGCATGTTTCACATGAAGGCGCGGAACTGGAAGACCCATGGAACGCGCCACCAGAAGATTTGTGGATTCGCACAACCGATCCAAAGAGCGCGCCCAATGAGCCAGAAGAAGTGGTTGTTGGATTTGAGCATGGCGTTCCCGTAAGCGTGAATGGCAAAAAACTTTCAGCGGTTGCACTGCTTGACGCGCTGAATGAAATTGGCGCGCGCCATGGCGTGGGCCGCGTTGACATGGTTGAGAACCGCCTTGTCGGTATGAAAAGCCGCGGCTGCTACGAGACCCCAGGCGGAACTATTCTAATGGAGGCCCTGCGCGGCCTTGAGCAAATTGTTCTTGACCGCGACTCCATGCGCTTTCGCGAGGAACTTGCCAATGATTTTGCGCGCGTGATTTATGACGGTCGTTGGTTTGCGCCGTTGCGTGAGGCGCAGTGGGCGGCCATCAAATCTTTGGCACAACCGTTGACAGGCGAAGTAGCCGTGCGCGCCTATAAAGGAAGCGCAACCACCACGCGACGGCGCAGTCCAAATTCACTGTATTCGCAGGCATTTGCCACCTTTGGCGAGGACGATGTCTACAACCAACAGCACGCTGAAGGCTTCATTCGACTTTTCTCGCTGCCCAGCCGCATTCGCGCCATGCTTGGTCTAAATAAACTGTTTGGAATTCACAACACGAATACATCAGGCAAGAGTGGAGCAAGTCGGTGACCTCTATTTGGCAAGGACGAGTTCAAGGCCAGCAAGATTCACTCTTTCGAACGTTCAACGACAGTCTTCCATTTGATCGACGCTTGATTCAAGAGGACATTGAAGGCTCTATTGCTTGGGCACATGCGTTGGCGCGCGCTGAAGTGATCAGCGACGGCGACCGCGCGCGACTTGAAAAAGCGCTGCGTGAAATCGCGGCGTTGGCGGAGAAAGATCCCACGCTCTTGAGCAAAGCCACCGATGAGGATGTGCACAGTTGGGTGGAGCGCGAATTGGTGGCGCGTGTTGGTGATTTGGGTAAACGTCTTCACACGGGTCGCAGCCGCAATGATCAAGTGGCCACGGATTTGCGTTTGTGGTGCTTGAAGCAAACGCGCGTTCGCCTTGCGGAAATTGACGCCGCCAATTTAAGTTTGCTTGAATTAGCCGAGCGCGAGCGCGACACGGTTTTTCCAGGATTCACGCATTTACAGCGGGCGCAGCCCATTTTATTCGCGCATTGGTGCTTGGCCTACGTTGAAATGTTGCGCCGCGACGCCGACCGTTTCTCCGACGCGCTTGACCGCGTGGCGCGTTGTCCGCTTGGTTCGGGCGCCCTGTCTGGCACCGCGTATCCAATTGATCGACAAAAGTTGGCCAAGGATTTGGGCTTTGATGGCCCAAGCGCCAATAGTCTTGACGCCGTCAGTGACCGCGACTTTGTGGTTGAACTTATCGCGTCGGCTTCCGTGTGCATGCTGCATTTGAGTCGGATGGCGGAAGATATTATTTTTTACGCCACGGGCGAAGCCGCGTATGTTGAACTTTCCGACGAGGTCAGCACTGGCAGTAGTTTGATGCCACAGAAAAAAAATCCTGACGCACTTGAACTGATCCGAGGCAAGACTGGTCGCGTGATAGGCGCGCTCACGGGAATTCTTGTCACGCTCAAGGCGCTGCCACTTGCCTACAACAAAGATTTGCAAGAGGACAAGGAGCCGCTCTTTGACGCCATGGACACGCTGTCAATATGTCTGCGAATGATTCCGCGCGTGCTGCAAGGCTTGAAGGTTGACCGCGCTCGCGCGCGCAAGGCGGCCATTGCCAGTTACGCAAATGCTACGGAATTGGCTGATTATCTCGTGCGAAAGGGTGTCGCCTTTCGCGACGCTCACCATCAAGTTGGGCTGTTGGTGCGTGAAGCCATTGCACAAGGCAAGCCGCTTGAAGATTTGTCCGTGCAAGACATGGTCAAGCTTGCGCCACTGGTCAGCAGCGATGTGTTCGTCACGCTGACTGTTGATTCCGCGCTGAGTCGTCGCTCTGTTTCGGGTGGCACCGCGCCTGACCAAGTGAATGCGCGCGTGAAGGAAGCCAAGCGAAGTTTGCGCGCGACGCGCCGACCCAAGCGCCGTAGTGCTGGTGGAGCCACTGGATTAAGAGACGCGGTGGTTGAAGATTTGGATGAGATCAAGCGCCTAGTGGATTTGTGGAGTCAGCGCGGAGAAAATTTGCCGCGCACACGCGATGAAATCATGGAGAAGATCACCGACTTCGCCATTGCCGCGGTGGACGGAAAAGTGCGCGGCTGCGCAAGCTTGTGGATTTATGAATCCGACCTCGCGGAAATTCGCTCGCTTGGAGTGGACGAAGGATTTCAAGGCCGCGGCCTGGGAAAACAACTTGTGCAATATTTTATTGAGAAGGCGCGCAGCATTGGCATTGAGCGCTTGTTCGTGCTCACGCGCATGCCGGCGTTCTTTGAGAAGTGTGGATTCCGCACGGTCAGTATCAACAGTTTGCCGCAGAAAGTCACTAAAGATTGCGCGCAGTGCCCCAAGAATCAAAACTGCGACGAGATTGCCATGGTGCTTGACTTGAAGGAGAGCGAAGCGTCTTGAGCCAGCAAGAATTCATATGGCCACTGGGATTTCGCGCTGCGGGAATATCCGCGAACATTAAATCAAGTGGAGCGCCTGATCTGGCCATGTTGCGCATGGATGATGGCGCGGTTGCGGCGGCCATGTTCACCACCAATCAATTTGCCGCGGCGCCCGTGCAAATTTCACGGGATCATTTGCATAATTCACGCGGACACGCCAGTGTGTTGATTGTAAATTCTGGTTGCGCCAACGCCGCCACTGGTCCGCACGGATACGCGGACGCAGAAACAATTGGTGATTACGTTGCGCAAGAGTGTGGTTGCGCGCCCGACGCGGTGCTGATGAATTCAACGGGCATCATTGGCAAGCGATTGCCGCTGTCTAATATTGAGAAGGCAATTACTCCGCTTGCGCAACAATGCGTGCCTGGAAGCGCTGAGCCATTCGCCCGCGCCATCATGACTACGGACACGCGCCTAAAAATGTCCACGCGCTTGGTGGCGTCTGGTGTAACAAATGGCGCTGGTGTACCAAGCGGCGCTGGCGCAATAAGCGGCTCTAGTGCAATAAGCGGCGCTGGCACAACTAGCACCACGCAAACCACTGCCAACACCACTCAAAATCCAGCACATTCCAAGCACATTCGCGTGACTGGCGTGGCCAAAGGCGCGGGCATGATTCACCCCAACATGGCCACCATGATCGCGGTCATTGCCACCGACGCCGCGCTTGAGCCCCATGAACTTGACGCCATGTTGCGCGTGGCCGTGGAGCAATCATTTCATCGCATCTCAATTGATGGCGACACCAGCACCAATGATTCCGTGTTTGCATTCGCCTCCGCGCAACGTGGCGCGGCCGCCGACCACGGCGAATTGCAGCGCGCCTTCTGTGAAGTGGCGCGCGAATTGGCGCGCATGATTGTGTGCGATGGCGAAGGCTTCACGCGCGCCTTTGAAGTGCGGGTTCGTGGCGCGGCCAGCGCCACCGACGCGCTTGATGTGGCCAAGACCGTAGCCACAAGCATGTTGGTTCGTTGCGCCATTACTGGCGGCGATCCAAATTGGGGTCGCCTGCTTGCGGCGGCTGGTAGAAGCGGCGCGCGCCTAAATCCAGAACGCGTCTCCCTTCGTGTTGGTGACATTGTTCTTTTCCAGAATGGACAACCTGCCGACATCAGCAAAGACATTGCGGCGGCTGAATTTTGTAAACCCAACGTGATTATTGAATTTGATCTTGCCCAAGGCGACCACGACGATTTCTTTATTTCCAGTGGTTTGACGCAGGAATACGTGAAATTAAACAGCGAATACAGCACCTGACATTCCTTGATAGATCACAGAATCAGGCTCACCCCATTGCCTTGAAATTTCATGCACATTGAACGAGTCGCAGCGCGTTTTTAAAATGCTTCCCCGCAGCTTCACAGCAACAATCGTCAACATGCGTCGCAATGTCATCTCACCCAAACACGGCCGTAGCTAATTCATACATTCAACGCGCTTACGGTACCCTTCTCACATCGCATTCAATGTGAAGCGATAGAAAGTCTCCATGCGATTTCGAATCATTACCTTGTCGTGCGCAACTTTATTTCTAGCCATGCCAGTTTTTCCGTACGGCGCCTTGGGTCACGAAACCGTTGGCGCCATCGCCGACATGAAGTTGGCGGGCACCCCCACTGGCGCGCAGGTCACCAAACTTCTTGATGGCATGACATTGTCGCGCGCCTCGGTGCTAGCGGATGAAATAAAAGGCTGGGACAAATTAAAAAGTGGACAACCAAAATCCGTTGTCCTGAAAGATCACCCGCAACTGCAAGAGCAACTTGTTGCATTTTGGGAGGCAAATCCCCCCACTAAAGCAAAAGGCAGCGACGCGCCGACCCACAAGGAATTTCATTACACCGATGTTCCAGCGGTGGATGGCAGCACCTATGTCAAGGGCAAACTTGGCACGGAACCGTATGACATTGTGCAAATGATTCCGTTCTGCGTGCGCGTGTTGTCCGGCGCGGAGCCAGAAACCAACGACCGCAAGATCACAAAACCCATCGCGCTGATTTTGCTGGCGCATTATGTGGGCGACATTCATCAACCACTTCATGTTGGCAACGCCTACTTCAGTTCCGCTGGCAATTTGGTCAACCCAAGCAAGGGCGGAAAAAGTTTTCCCGACCACGGCGGCAATGGTTTCAACATAATTCTGGCTGACGAAATAAATTCCAAGAGCACCGCCAAAGGCGACAGCAAATCTGGCGCAAAGTCCTCCGGTAAAAAATCAAGCAAGAGCAAAGGCAACAACCTGCATAGTTTTTGGGACACCGAGGCGGTGGTGGAAGCGCTGGACCAAGTGGAAAAAAAGATCCAATCTCAGGCAAATCGCAAGGGAAAAGCCACGGATGAGGAGGTGATTGCCTGGTTCGCCAACACCGAACCAACGGACTGGAAACCAAGCGCGCAATCCAAGCCAACCGATTGGGCGCAAGCATGGGCCAATGACATTCTTCCAATGTCCACGCAAGCCCATGAACGCTTGGAGTTCAGCAATGTCACCATAAAAAATGAAAGCGCCTCTGGCGATGCCACGGAAAAGAAAATGCCAGATGGAATTTCGTACATGGATTGGGCGGGTCAACGCACCGAGGAAGAATTACACAAGGCTGGCTGGCGACTCGCGGCAATCATTGAAGCCTGTTTGGAAACTAAGAAGCCGGCCCCACAAAAAACAAAATCTTCCAAATAAAATGAAGCTCCACACCTCACCTACATTTCACGGCGCCATGGGCGCGTACAACATTTGATCGCGCAAATCCGCCGCCTGCATGGCGATTGGATCATTCTCACCAAGTGCAGTTGCTACATCCGCGGCCAGCACTGAAGCATTTCCCTTGGCGCGCTCAATCTGCCCGACTTGGCGCAAGCAATCAACACGGTCCATGGCCACCAACGCCAACACTTGCAAGCGCCACGGCGCCACGCGTTTCTCGCGCAGCCATTTATTTGTGTCAAAGCCCTCAAGAGCTTGGTCATACAACTTGATCGCGTAAGCGCAATCACCACGCGCCTTGGCCAGAGTGCCAAGCATGGCCAGCGGCAACTGCGGATCTTGCAATGTTTTCAAGGTAATTCCCGCATCTACCGCTGCGCGCAACCGTTTTTCCAACTCCGGAATTTGATCGTTGGCGCCAGCCGTGCCAGCGATGCGAATGGCCTGCTCCAGCGCCAACGGCTCCTTCGCTTGAGCCGCGTTTGGTTTAGCAAAACATGCCAACAACAATTTGGATTCATCCCACGACTCCTGCAATTTGCCCAATGCAAGCAACGCCTCCACTTTCATTCTGTGTCGATCAAGAGACGCTGGCGCAGACGAATCTGAATTCACGAGAGCGGCTTCCGCAGAAGCAATCCATGTCAACATGCCCTCTGGACCATGCGCGCAATATTCAATGCGCATCAACATGTTGCTTAACGCATCCAAATCCACCGGCGCGCTATTTTGCGCTTTCGCCATGTCAATGGCGAAGCGCATTTCCAACAACGACTGCGCGCTGTTGCCTTCCTCTAGAAATTGCACGGAGTTCTTCACTCGCTCTTGAACTGAGTCATTAGATTTTGTTGCGGGTTCAACCACTGGTGCCACCACCATGGGCGGCGCTATGGCGGAAGGAATATCCGCAACGGCAACAGGCTTGGCGACTGGCGAAGAG
>CANJIC010000110.1 GCA_947474205.1 Planctomycetaceae bacterium
GTGCGCGGCATTGGGTCTTGCTTGCCAAGTGATCGCCACGCGGCCAAATCTTGCACGCCCGCGTCGCGAAATAAATCGCCGCGGCGCTTCAGTTCCACATCCAATCCTTGCAACACACTCAAGCCAAATTCACGGTCGCTTTCCACCGCCACTGCGCGCGCATGCGGCAACGCGTGAGTTGCATACGCCTTAAATTCAACGCCTTTTTTGAAATCGATCAACCACAATTCAACCTCGTCGGGTGAATACCACAGCGCGACATTGGTGATAAGCGCGTGCAGCAACGTGCTCTTGCCGGAACCAGTTTTGCCCGCAAGCAACACATGCTGCCTTGTGCCTTCGCCAATTTCAATGGACTGCAATTTATTGGCGCCGCTTCGACCCACGGGCACACGCAAAATCTTGGCGCTTGAACTTGTCCAGCGCTGATCAAACTTGGGCTCAATAGCTTGAAATGGAACCTCGACCCTGGAACTCGATTTCGCGCAACGCCCAATGTTCTGCAAAATACTTTGCAACACTGGAGCGCTTGGCATGGCGGCGGGAATGAATGGAACTTGCTCAAGCCCAGGGGCATCCACCACAAATCGATCTTGTTTCCACTGCACTCGCAAGCAGCGCTGAAGCACTTCGTTTTCCTTGATCAATTCTGGAAGCGGCTTGGTCGGATCGCGCAGCAACAAAAAGTGCACGCCGCAACGCGCGCCTGATTGCAACAAACTTGCAAAGCGCTTGCATGCCGCGTCGGTCAAACCCTCTGGAAAATCCGCGAACACGACCACGCGAAGTGGCTCAGCCAACTCCCCCGCTTGCTTGTTGTAGTCCACAATTGTTTCAAATTCATTGCGGAGATATTTCTGAATCACCGTCTCCACGTACTCAGTCAAATCGATCAATTTTTGCTCAATATGCCGCGACTCGCTCCAAATTCTTTCACTCACAAGGGACTCCATCTCATCCGCGAGATGCATAAAGCCCGCGAAACTTTGTCCAAGTCCAACGGGATCGAAAAAGTAGAAGCGAACTTTGCCTGCAGGCATCTGCGTGAGAAGCCGAAGCGCCGCGCACTGAAGCATTTCTAACGCTTGAATCCGACTTTCCAACGGGGCCTCCACCAACAGTGATGGGGAATTTGGAAGAGGTCGAAATGCCGGCACATTCCATAGCGGTGTGGCGCCCACATTGTTGGGCCACAAGCAATCTGGCTCGGTTGGCGACGCATGCGCATTGGTGGAAAGATCCAACTTCAAGCACCCAAAGGACATTCCCTCTGAAATGTTTTGCGGCAAATTGCCTGGCGCCGTAAATACATTCCACTGCGCCAGAAGCACCTTTGATTTCTCCTCCATGAATTTTGTCCATGCGTAAAAATGATCGCGCTGCGTGCGCCATGCCGTGATTCGCTCGACAGCCTGGGCCTGGGCCAGCGCGTCGCAACGGGTTCGATTGCTATTATTTATTTTTGTCTCGGCGAATTCGGCCGCTTTCGTCTGCGTCTGCAACGTTTCGCGAATGGACGCGGCTTCTTCGACGGCGATACGTAGTTCCTGTTTTTTTTTCTCGTCAACCACCGCCAGTTTCATATGACGGGCTTGCTTTGCCTCTTGAATCATCACGCGATATTTCGCTTTCAAGTCTTCCATGATCGGCGTCCATTTTTCATTGGCCGACTTCACCTCTCGATCTCGAGTGAAGACCGCGAATTCGATTTGCGACTGCCTATTGATGGCCGCCGTTTGCAATGCAATTTCCGCCGCCACAGCACCCACCTGCTGCGCATTTGAGATTGGAATCCAAGCATGGCGAACTTGTTTGCGCGCCATGAACCACAGCACAGTAATTGCGACCGCGCTGAAGAAAATGCCAACACCCGCGATCGCCACGAGAGGCATGTTGCGGACACCCGCGATGGCGGCGACTCCCGTTAAAATTCCGACGATTATAAATGTTGGAACAATCAAGATTGGCCCGCGAAACAGACCCGCCAATTTTAATTTTCGAAATCGCTCAACGGAATCCATGACAAGGGCCGCCTGCATTGCCAACATTCCTTCGCAGTTTTTCGAAGATACGTTGTGTTGAATGGCGTGCTGCGCAGGACGCGATTGGCGATAGCGCTTCAATTGAACAAGAGCAGCGTCGATGGATTGATTCAGCGTGATTTGCATTTGCGCAATTCGCGCGCGCACATCCTCAAACTGAATTCGAGGAGCTGATTCGCCTGTTTCCAAAACACTTTCCGCCAACCACACGGCCTCTTCCAAATGTTGTTTGTTATTTCTCAGATTTTCCTCGAACTGGTTTTTAATTTCCTCCATGCTCACACGCGACTGATCCTCGATGTTGCGAGCCTGCAAAGCCGCGGCGGACACCGCTTGATCTTGCGCTTGGTTGAGGACTTGTTCGCATTGCGCCAACTGATTCTCGCGCTCGGACTCGATCCGATTCAACTCCGCTTGATGACGTGACAATTCCGACTGGCGCATGGCGAACAATTCTTTTTCAGAAGCGGCCAGAGCCAAAGCGTGCGTCTGGCATGCCGTGAGCAACGCGTTCCAACGCGCGCCGCACTCGGCAAGAGGATCTTGATTTTGGAAATCCAATTTGAAATTACTCACAGAGATCTATCGTACAAGTGAAATGAATCTCATTCGCGACGGTTGCTACTGGACTGAATTCGGATCATTGCACTCGCTGCGGATGCGGGCGATCAAATCCCTCATGACTTCCATGGCTTGCAATGCGGACTTGCCGCCATCTTCCAACGGCTGAACATATTTCTTTGCCAGCATTTGCGACGCATGATCATTCCATTGGCTTTCGGTTTCGGCCCATTTCATGCGGAATTCCTTGAGCGCGCCATATAAACGTTGCCGGCCTCCTTCGACGCTCATGGGGATTTCTCTTGGGAATCTGGTGTGGACTTCGCATCGCTGTCACTCTTGTGTTCATCTTCAACGCCGCGCTTCATACTGATCGTCGTTTCACTGTTGGCGAGTTCGACTTCGAGCATCTTGGACAGATCGAGTGGCTCGTCTCGAACGTAGCGCTCAATGGCCATGCCCATTCTGCCAAGAGCAATAATGGCGGCTGGCAATTCTCGCTCATGCATGGCGGCGGCAAGAGCGGTCGCTCCTTTAAAGAGTGCCTGATCACGCGGAAAATTCAGCGCCCATAATTTTGTACGAACTGCGCGATGCTCGGCGTCCGCGAGCAACTCCTTCACTTTCGCAAGCGCCTTACGCTCATCAACCGTACTGGGTTTTGATTCTTTGCTACTGGTCACGGTTTCCTTGCGAAACAGAGCGCTGCGGGCGTTGTTCAAGTCCTCGCGAAGTCGGTTGATGCGGCCGCGCCAATACATCATGCGGTCATTCTGCAACCATGTCACAAGGCGATCCACTTCACTGTCCGTTTCAGCCAAAGCCAGCCCAACTTCTTCGCGGCATCGAATAAACGCGGCGCGCGTGCTCTCAAGCACATGGATGGATTGAAGATTGGCTTGCTGCGGATTCATGGCGTGGTTCTAGTAGGGCCGCGATCAACGCTGATTGAGATATTCCTCAATGCGCTCGGCTTTGCGGACCAGGAATGGAATATGCGTGTCGCAGGCTTTGACAAATTTCTGCAACGCGCGCATGGTTTGCTCAAACTCCTCGGAGAATTTCACCTGCTCTTGATCACGCCACGTCTGTTGCAATCCGCCAAGCGATGCGCCAACGCGCGTCATTTGGGTTTGCACATCGTTGTTAAATTTCTTCAAGTCGCCAGCGAAACGGCGCAGTTCATTGGGATCGACAATTGCTTTGGCCATAGGGTTACCTCTTTCATAAGTGTACGCTTTGGGGACAATGGAAACACGTAATTTGATCGCAGGTCGATGGACGGATATTTCTTCAAGTGGCGCGATTGAAGTGGTTGATCCCGCTAGCGACACGGTGATTGCGCGCGTGCCCATGTGCGGCGCAAGCGAGGCGTTGAGCGCCCTCAACAGCGCGTTTGAATTTCAACCGCAATGGGAAGCCACGCCCCCTGCTCAACGCGCCGCGGTCTTGCACGCCACGAACAAACTTTTGGTTGCAAGAAAAGATTCTTTGGCGCGCATCATCACGCAAGAGTGCGGCAAACCGCTCGCCGAGGCCGCGGGCGAGGTTCAATATTCCGCCGATTATTTTTCATGCGCCGCCAATGAAATGCAGGCGCTGAATGAAATGGAAATTGAACTTGCAAGGCCAGGCGTGCGCGGGGTTGTGCGCCATAGAGCGGTTGGCGTGTGCGCGGCAATTACTCCGTGGAACTTTCCGCTGGCCATGTTGGCGCGCAAGATTGCGCCCGCCCTTGCCGCGGGTTGCGCGCAACTGGCCAAGCCCGCCGAAGAAACACCGCTTTCTGCTTTCGCGCTTGCCGAAATTCTTTTGGAGTGCGGACTGCCACCGCAATGCTTGCATGTGTTGACGGGCGACGCCAAATCCATCGCCACAACCTGGCTGATGGATGGCCGCGTGCGCAAACTCAGTTTCACCGGAAGCACCGAGACTGGCCGTTTGCTGTTGGGCCAGTGCGCCCAGCATATTGTTCGCTGCTCCATGGAACTTGGTGGACACGCGGCCTTCATTGTTCTGGCGGACGCCGATCTTGAATTGGCGGTGCAAGGCGCCATGCAAGCCAAGTTTCGCAACGCGGGTCAAACGTGCATTTGTCCGAATCGTTTTCTTGTGCATGAAGATATTGCCAGCGAATTCACTGCGCGCGTGGCCGTGGCGGCGGCGCAATTGAAGATTGCGCCTGGCATGGAAGCGGATTCGAAAATTGGTCCGCTGATTCATGATGCGGCCGTGGACAAAGTCCGCGCGCATGTGACGGATGCGATTGCGCGTGGCGGAAAATTAGTGTGTGGCGGACGGACCCAAGAAATTCCTGGTCTCCCCGACCGATTCTTTGAACCGACTGTGATTTCTAATTGCAACCCAACCATGTTGTGCTTTACGGAAGAAACTTTTGGCCCCGTGATTCCAATTATGAGTGTGACTTCCCAACGCGAGGCGATTGAGGTTGCAAATTCAAGTCCGTTTGGATTGGCGGGTTATGTATTTGGCGGCAACGAGCACGCCGCGTTGGCTGTGGCGCAACAATTGCAATGCGGCGTAATTGGCGTGAATGAAGCCGTGCCCAGCAACGCGCGCGCGCCCTTTGGCGGCGTGAAATACAGCGGATTTGGCCGCGAAGGAGGCGTTTGGGGATTGATGGAATATGTCACAACGCAATATCTGGCGCTTCGCTCGCTGGAAAAATAAAAAGTCCGACCACGGCGCTCCCACCGATCTCGATTTCTTTCGGCTCTAGCACAAAAAAATAAAAAGTCCGACCCATGTCGGACTTCATTGAACTTCTTGGTGTTGAAAGGATTTTTCCGAGCTGAGCGGCTCCGTCGAGAACCGCCCAACACGGGAATCTTTCTTTCAGGACTTACTCGTCGTCGGACTCATCCTTAGGCTTGGTTGGAATTCCGTTTGGATTGGCCAAACGCTTCGCCATGACGGCCTTGCGAATTTCATCAAGCAACGCAGGATTTTGGCGAAGGAACAACTTGGCGCCTTCACGGCCTTGACCGAGTCGCGTGGCTCCGTAGCTAAACCAGGAACCGCTCTTATCCACCACTTCATCCGCGGTGGCCATGTCCAGAACGTCGCCCGATGTGGAAATTCCCTCATCAAACATGATGTCAAATTCAGCCTCGCGGAATGGCGGCGCAATCTTGTTCTTGACCACCTTGGTCTTGATGCGATTGCCCACAATTCGGTCGCCCTCTTTGATCTGGCCAATGCGGCGAATATCAATGCGCACCGTGGCGTAGAACTTGAGCGCGCGACCGCCCGTGGTTGTTTCCGGGCTACCAAACATGACGCCAATTTTCTCACGCAACTGATTGATGAACACCACAATGCAATCGCTCTTTGCGATGGCGCCCGTCAACTTGCGCAACGCTTGGCTCATAAGACGTGCCTGTAAACCCATGTGGCTATCGCCCATTTCGCCCTCGATTTCAGCGCGCGGAATAAGCGCCGCCACCGAATCAATGACCACCATGTTCACGGCGTTGGATCGAACCAACATTTCGCAAATTTCAAGCGCTTGCTCGCCGGTGTCTGGTTGCGAAACTAAAATTTCATCCAAGTTCACGCCCAAACGCTTGGCCCACGATGGATCAAGCGCGTGCTCCGCGTCGATGAACGCGGCCACGCCGCCTTCACGTTGCGTGTTGGCAATGGCCGTGAGCGCCAAAGTTGTTTTACCACTTGATTCTGGACCAAAGATTTCTACAACTCGTCCGCGCGGCAAACCACGTCCGCCCAAAGCCAAATCCAAACTGAGCGCGCCAGTTGAGATGCCTTGAATTGGTTCCGGCAAATCTCCGTCAAGACGCATGATGCTGCCCTTGCCGTAGGCCTTCTCAATTTGTCCCATGGCTTGCTCAATGGCTTTCAATTTCGCTTTTTGCTCCACGGATTCCTTGGCGGTTTCCTTAGCGGTTAGCGCCTTGTCTAACTTGATGTCAGATTTAATTTCTGGCTTTGAATCTGGCTTGGACTCGACGACTTGCTTGGACATGTTTGACCTTTCAGTTGCGTTTGTTGCGCCAGACGCCGTCGCTGGTTTCGCCACTGATTGATTTGTAGCTGACACAGCGCCCGTTGCCACTGCGGAAGTTGAACTTCCTAATGAAATTCTGGAATTTCCAGAA
>CANJIC010000111.1 GCA_947474205.1 Planctomycetaceae bacterium
GGCGTGGCGTTGCCCGCGGGCTTGCAACAATGGGACAAACTTCCTGAGCCTATTTTCACGCCGGCCAGCAAGGTGGACTCCGGTCATGACGAAAATATTTCGTTCGAGCAAGCGGCGACGTCTGTTGGTGAATCAATCATGCTGCGCCTGCGCGAAGCCAGTCTTGCCATTTACAAATCGGCCAGCGAGCATTGCGCCCAACGCGGCTTGATCTTGGCCGACACCAAATTTGAATTTGGTTTCGCGCTTGACGCGCACGGCAACGCCACGGATGAACTTGTCTTAGCCGACGAAGTGCTTACGCCGGACTCAAGCCGTTACTGGATTGCATCCACCGTTGGCGCTGGCGGCGAACCGCAAAGTTTGGACAAGCAATTTGTGCGCAATTGGTTGCTGGCCCAGGAGTCCGCCGGTCTTTGGAATCGCTGTCCACCTGGACCCGTGTTGCCCGACGATGTGATCGCAAAAACTATCGAGCGCTATCAACAGGCGGCCGCCATGCTTGGTGGCTGAACGCTGTTGATGGACGCGCAGCCTATTGCGCGCCTCACAATTCCAGAAAACATTTCGAGCGCTCTTCGCATGCAAAGCAACAACCGCATGCGCTTGGAGCACTCATGCTTTCAAACATGCGTCGGCCACATTGCGCAGCAACATGGCCACGGTCATTGGACCCACGCCGCCTGGAACAGGCGTAAGAAAACCCGCGACCTTGCTCACGCTTTCATAATCAACATCGCCCAAAGTGGTGGTTTTTCCTTCGGGCGAAGTCACGCGGTGAATGCCAACATCAATCACCACGGCGCCGGGCTTAATCCATTCGCCCTTGACCAATCCAACCACGCCCGCCGCGGCCACCACCACATCGGCGCCGCGGGTCAGTTGCGAAAGTTCAAGCGTGTATTTATTTGAGCTGATCACCGTGGCGTTGCAACGCATCAACAACACGGCCACTGGCTTGCCCACAATGTTGCTGGCTCCCACCACCACCACGCGCGCGCCTTGCAAATTAATTGAGGTACTTTCAATCAGCTCAAGCACCGCGCGCGCCGTGCATGGAACCAAACTGCGCCGACCGTAAACAACATTTCCAATATTGGCGGGGTTCACGCCCTCCACATCTTTTTCGGGCGCGATCAAACTTTGCACGCGTTCCACATCCACGCCCGCTGGCAGCGGCAAGTGCAACATGATGGCGCGCACTTGATCCTCCGTGTTCAGCAGCAACACGCGCCCGGCAATATCGTCAAATGTGCTCGTGGCAGAAAGTCGATGCAGCACATAGTGAATGCCGGCTTCTTCACAGGTGCGCGCTTGGCTGTGCGCGTAGACCTCGGCGGCATCATCGCTGCCAACTAAAATTGCGTCCAAGCGCGCAACCGAATTGGAAGCCGACACGCGCGCCTTCACGTCGGCGCGCACTTTGTGGGCGAGCAATTTTCCATCAAGCATTTGACATGGCATGTTGCAAGCATAATGCGGGCACGGAGAATTGTTTTGCGGCGCCATTGCACATGTTGGCGGCTTAGTTGCAGCGGCTTAGTTGCAGCGGCTTAGTTTCAGCGGCTTAGTTGCGGCGGCGCTAGTAGGCAGCGGCGCTAGTGGAAATTTTCGCGGCGCGCATTTCGCTTCAAGCGTTTGGTTCATGCTGCGTCTTTCAAATCCGCACGCACCAAGCTATGTACATATTTTTATATTGGTGAGCGCTTTCTCGGTTAGCATCGCAACACAAGGAGACACTTATGATCACCACGCTCATCGCCCTCGTTCTTGCCGCTCCCGCAACACTTACCGTTGGCTCCAAGGCGCCGCCGCTTGCCGTGGATGCGTGGGTGAAGGGCGAACCCGTGAAAGAATTGCAAGTGGGCACCGCATATGTTGTTGAATTTTGGGCCACGTGGTGCGGCCCCTGCATCAAAGGCATTCCGCATCTCACGGCTATGCAAAAAGAATTTCCTGCCGTGCAATTTATCAGCGTGGCCTCCAGTGAAAATGGTCCCAAAGAAAAGCAACTTGATAAATTAAAAACATTCGTAGCCGCCAAGGGTGACGCCATGGGCTACAGCGTGGCGTACGACAGCGACCGCGACATGGGCAAGTCATGGATGGAGGCCGCCGAGCAAGGTGGTATTCCGTGCGCGTTCATTGTTGGCAAGGACGGCGTGATCCAGTGGATTGGACACCCAATGGAAATGGATAAGCCACTGGCCGCTGTCGCCGCTGGAACTTGGGATTTAAATAAAGCAAAAGAATCCGCAGCGACTGAAGCGAAGGCCGAGGAGACGAACAAAGAACTTTCCAAACTCATGCGCTCCGCGCAAACGAGCAAGGACTACACCGCGTTGCTTGCCAAATTGGATGAAGCCATCAAGAGTGATCCCAAAGACTCGCAAATGTTAATGACCAAATTTGAAATTTTGGCGGGACCAGCCAAGCAACCGCAAGAGGCGATTGCGGTTGGCAAACAACTTTTGCCAATGGATCTTAACGCCATGGAATTCAACCAACTGGCCTGGGTCAGCGCCACGGAAATGCCTGAAAAGTCGCGTGATTTGGACTTCTCATTGGCCGCGGCGCAGAAAGCTGTTTCCATTTCAAAGTCGGCCGATCCAGCCATTCTTGACACGCTTGCGCGCGTGTATTGGGATCGTGGCGACAAGGCGAAGGCGCTTGCAACACAACAATCGGCGGTTGATCTTGGCGTCAAAGGCGACATGGACGCCGACACGCTAGGCGAGATGAAGGAAACACTTGAGAAGTACAAGTCAAGCGAAGGCGCGAAAAACTAAATTCACGCACGCACTTCAACTTCATGTCCAACCTTCGCTGATTCATAAATCGCGTCAATGACCGCTTGCACATGTCGCCCTTCATGCGCTGTGGCGATTGGCTTTGTGTTTTGTTCAAGCAACAATCGAAATGCCGCGGCTTGTGCGTTCCACGCTTGTTGCAGTGGTTCCTCCGCGGTAAAGTGCGGCTCCAAATCCGCGGGCATACCGTGGCTTTCGGTGGCAATGGTCAGCGACTTCGCTTGCAGACCAATGTGGCAACCCGCTTTCTGACCCATCAAGATCACGCCGTCAGGAAGAATTCCATCCGGCACATTCATGGCCCACGTGGTGTTCACTTCAATCGTCAGTCCGCCCTCGCAGCGCAGCAATGCGCTGGCGTGATCCTCCACGTCGCACACGCCGTCGAATTTTGGCGGACCAGCCCACATGGACACATGCGTGTAATTATGCATTTGACAGCCAAAATTTGCATAAATGGCTCCGCTCACGCGCAGCACTTTTGGAAAGTCCGCCAGCCACAGCGACGCGTCAATAATGTGCACGCCCAAGTCAATCAATGGTCCGCCACCTGAATGCGCCTTGTTGGTGAACCAACCGCCAAGTCCCGGCACGCCGCGGCGGCGATAGGTGCTGGCCTTGATGTGATACAGCGGACCAAATGTTCCAGCGTGCATTAGTTTTTTGGCCGTGGCCACAGCTGGAAGTTGCCGACACACAAATCCCATCTGCACGTGCTTCTTGGCTTTGTCGCTGGCGCGAATAATCTCGTCACACTGCGCGGCGGAAAGCGCCATTGGTTTTTCAAGCAACACATGCTTGCCCGCTTGCACACTTTGCACCGCCAGTGGCATGTGCAAATCATTGGGCACGGCAATGATCACGCCGGCAATATCGCGCTGCGCCAACAACGCTTCAACGCTTGGCATGACTTGCGCGCTTGGAACTTCGCTGGCTAGTTTCGCGGCGGCCTCTGGCTTAATGTCCCACACCGCGGCAATGTCAAGACCCGCGTGTTGCGCGTGGCGCGCATGCACATGGCCAATTGATCCGCAACCGATGATTCCAATTTTGGCGCCTGTTGATTTCATGGTGAGTGTTCCATTCATTTGTTTTTTAAATTGTGCAACTTCTGCTAGCTCGCCAAGGTATCGCAAAGCCACGCCGCGCCGCGCACTCCACTTGAGTCACCAAACTTGGCAACGCGAATGGGCGTGCTCCAAGAATCAGCGAAAATATGCGGCAAAATGGCTGGCGCAAGCCGATCCACCAAACCGCCCACCAGACTGGCGCCGCCGCCAAGCACAATCACATCCGGGTCAAGCACATTGATCACGCCGCCCAATGCGCGCCCAAGCCGGTCGATCCAGCGATTGATCGTGGCCGCGCACGCCGCGTCGCCCGCCACCGCCAGTTCGCCAATGTGCTTCAGTGAAATCCGAGCCGTGCTGTTCACAAGCGCGTGATCCATTTCAACCGCGCTGCCAGAAAGAAATTGCTCAAGACAACACGCGCGCCCACACCAACATTTTTCACGCGCCCGTTCCACATCAAGCGCGTTGGGAAGCGCCGTGTGCCCCCACTCGCCAGCGATTCCGTTGGCGCCGTTGCGCACAATCTTGTCAACCACAATTCCGCCGCCGCAACCTGTTCCAAGGATCACGCCAAAAACAATCGGCGCACCACTGCCCGCGCCATCAATTGCTTCCGACAGCGCGAAACAATTAGCGTCGTTGGCGGTGAGAACTTGCATGCCAAGTAAGCGCTGCAAATCTTGCCGCAGCGGCATGCCGTTGAGGCACGTGCTGTTGGCGTTGCGATGCAATTGAGTTTGCGGATTTTCACTGCCTGGCGTGGCAACGCCCACGCCCGTAACGTCGCCAGAAATTATTTGTGCCCGCTGCACCAATTCCGCAATCGCATGCAAAGTGCCTGCATAATCGCCTTTGGGGGTGGCCACGCGTTCGCTCCACAATAATTCTCCATCGCGCCCAAGCACCGCGGCTTCAATTTTTGTTCCGCCAAGATCAATACCTATGCGGTTCATGCTGTGGTTCACTTTGCGCGGCGCGTCAACACGGTCTTGATCACGTCGCTCATCAACAACGCTGTCAACGCGCCAACACCCTGCGAATCTGTTTCGTCTGCAATGCCCTCACAAATATGAAACGTGCTCACGTCGCGGCGCGCGCCGATATAGCGCAGCATTTCACGAACCTCTTCGACAGCAAGCCCCGCCGTGGTTGACGCGCTGGCCGCAACACCGGTGATAGCGTCAAGATCCATCTCAAGCGCAAGTGGCCGCTTCTTGGCAAACTTCGCCGCTTCTTCCATTGCGGCAATATGCGGCGCATGTGGCCACATTTTTCCAAATGGAAAGTATCCAAGCAATTCAGAGCCCAAGAATAAACGCGTGCGCATTCGTTCAAGTGTCATCGCATGCAAGCTGTCCTCCTTTTGGAATTGCGCAAACATGGCGTCGTTCACAAAAGGCTCTTGTAAACCCACCACGCAATAACGCTCCAAGAATTTCTCGCGCCGCGCGGCGGTAAATGCGTTGCCACTATTGCGCCCGGCGTCTTGGCGCAAATCCGCGTGCGCATCAATATTGATGCATGAAACCCCACGCGAAGTGGCCTGGGACAAACCTTTGATTATTCCAAACGCGTTCTCGTGGCCGCCGCCAACCGCCACCAACAATTTGCCGCTCTTCACAATTTCCTGCGCAACGGCCGCCACGCGCTCGTCTACTTCGCAAACCAAAGCATGAAGCGCGGCAAGGTCAGCGGCGCGAGTTGCGTCCAACGTTGCGGCTTTACGCATCACATCTTCAACTGCAATTTCACCCAGCACCAACAACGACTCGCCCCGCAATGCGGCGTTGTCCTGCATGGACAAAAATTTTGCGCGCGCCGCTGCCCACAAAGTGGCGCAGCCAGGTTTGCCAAAGTTGGCGCGCACGCCAATGTCACTTGGAATGCCCAGCACCACAACCGCGGCCTTAGTTCTGGCAAGCGCCGCCTGCCATGACTCACCACTCGCGCAGAAGTCCGCGGTTTGCGCCAACTTCTGCTCGCCATCACGCTGACGAATCTGGCTCATCGCAACAGATTGTGTCAATGGGTGAACCAATTCCTGCATGGCAGAATGCTACCCAAGAACTTGTATTTGCCGCATGGGAAACACGCTATGGGCACTATGTGCCGCTTGCGAAATACGCTAAGGGAACACGTGCACATTCACAATTTTCTTCAGCTCACATACGCATTTATCGCATGCACAAATTCACCCGCGCCGCCTGCGCAAACCCATATCAGTGCCTATCCTGTGTTTCCAATGAAAGAGCCAGACTTCAACGACCCAAAGACCAAGCAAGCCATGGAGCACATTCGCTCCATCTTGGGCTTCATTGGTGATGACGCAAATCGTGAAGGCTTGCTTGACACGCCGCGCAGAGTGATCAAGGCGTATTACGAGCATTTCTGCGGCTATTCAATGGATCCTGCGGAGCCACTCAGCCGCACCTTCACCGAAATTGAAGGCTACGACCAAATGGTTTTGCTCAGCGGAATTGAAATTCAAAGCCACTGCGAGCATCACATGGTTCCCTTTGTGGGCAAGGCGCACGTGGCCTACATTCCAGATGGACGTGTGGTTGGCTTAAGCAAACTGGCCAAAGTTGTGGAGATTTTTTGTAAGCGCTTGCAGGTGCAGGAAAAACTCACGGCGCAAATTGCCGGCGCCATTCAAGAGCATCTCAAACCGCGCGGCGTGGCCGTGGTGGTGCAAGCGCGCCACTATTGCATGTGCTATCGCGGCGTGCATCAACCGCATGCGTGGACTACCACCAGCAA
>CANJIC010000112.1 GCA_947474205.1 Planctomycetaceae bacterium
GATCGCTTAGCCCAAAGTGGCGAGCGCACATTGGAGCGGTTGCTTGCAAGTGGCGCGCCCATGAAGCCCGTGATTTTTACTGGAGCCATGCGTCCGTGGGAACTTCGCAAGACCGACGCCACGCAAAATCTCACCGAGGCGTTGCTTGCCGTGCAAATTGTTTCACCCGGCGTGTATGTGGTCATGCACAATCATGTGTTGCAATTTCCTGGCGTGACCAAAGACCTAGACACCATGACGTTTGTGAAAAAATCATAAATTCATTTTGAGGTGGAACAAGGTTGTTGCTTTTTTATGTGATTGGGCGCCCATCAGGTCCCATGCCAAGCGTAAAAATTTCAAGCGTGTCGCGCCCCATGTTCGTACGCGCTTATGAAAATATCTTTACACTTGTGCCACCTATGAGCACAACCTATCGAACCGCGCCCATTGAAACCAAGGGAATTCCTGCGGGAATTCCATATATCGTGGGCAACGAAGCCGCCGAGCGTTTCTCGTTCTATGGAATGAAGACCATTCTGGTGGTGTTCATGACGCAGTATTTGTTGTCCGCGCAAGGGCAGCCCAACTACATGACCGACACCCAAGCGCGCGAGTGGATGCATCTGTTTGTGGCAAGCGCGTATTTCTTTCCGGTCATTGGCGCAATCATTGCTGACGCGTTCCTGGGCAAGTACGTCACCATTCTGGCGCTGTCCATGGTGTATTGCGCGGGTCATTTGTGTTTGGCGCTAATCGATTTGCCTTCGGCCGCGCTTGCCGCAACACTGGATCCCAAAGGCTGGATGATCGCGGGCTTGGTGCTGATTGCGATTGGTTCGGGTGGAATCAAGCCTTGCGTCAGCGCGCATGTAGGTGATCAATTTGGACACGCCAATAAACACCTCATAGAAAAAATCTTCGGCTGGTTTTATTTCGCAATCAACTTTGGTTCGTTCTTCTCCACGCTGCTCACGCCGTGGCTGCTTAAAAATTACGGAGCGGGTTGGGCCTTTGGCGTGCCTGGAATTTTAATGGCGCTTGCCACCTTTGTGTTCTGGATGGGGCGCAATAAATTCACCCACATTCAGCCGCGCGGATTGCGATATTTCGGTGAGACCTTTGGCAAGTCGGGATTGAAATCCATCTTCAAGTTGGTTCCGCTGTATTTGTTCGTGGCCATGTTTTGGTCGTTGTATGACCAAGGCGGCTCCGCATGGGTTGAGCAAGCGCAGCAGATGAATTTGCATTTTATGGGCATCATTTGGCTGGAAAGCCAAGTGCAAGCCATCAATCCGCTGCTCATTCTTATTTATATTCCGCTGTTTGCGTATGTGATTTATCCGCTTGCGTCAAAGGTGATCAAGCTCACGCCGCTGCGAAAAATTTTAATCGGGTTCGCGCTCACGGTGGTTTCATTCGCCATCACTGCCTACGCGCAGGGGTTGATTGAAAAAGAAGAAGCGCATTTTGACGAGACCATTCTTCCCATGTTGTTGCGCGGTGATGTTGATGTTGCCGCCACATGTAAGGTGATGCACGCTGAGGAGCAGAATTCCTGCGCGGTGCAATTGGAAGCCGCGCTTGCGCTGCCCGCGGACAAGAGTGGCGAGAATCCAAAGTATGCCGCCATGGCCAAGCCCATTATCAAGGCTGGTGTTGCGGTTATGAAAGACGGCACATCGCAGCGCGCAAATTGGCCAACGGTGGGATGGCAACTTCTGGCGTATGTGGTCATCACGGCGGCTGAAGTATTGGTGTCCATCACCTGTCTTGAGTTCAGCTACACGCAGGCGCCAACACAAATGAAGTCGCTCATTATGAGTTTCTATTTGTTGTCGGTGTCGCTGGGAAATTTATTCACCGCCGCCGTGAATCGTTTCACCATGGACGCCAGCGGAAATTCAACGCTGGTTGGAGCCAATTACTACTGGTTTTTCACTAAAATGATGATTGGCGCAACGGTGTTGTTCATCTTTGTTGTCGTGCTGTACAAGCCGCGTGAATATTTGCAGGACGATCCTAACGCGGCACCTTCGCATTGATGTGGCAAAGGTGCGCCGCTACGAACATTGAGTATTGCGAAAGAAATGCATTGACCGAGAATCCCCAACCCGTCAATGCGCCGCAACGTCTGATCTGGCTTCGCCGCCCGCCGCGAATTCTTGTGGGCACCGATGCATTTGTTCCCGCATGTGAAACGCATCTCATTGATGACGCGTGGAGCGAACTGTGCCAGCGCAATCCCAAGCTCAGCGACGGTCCAGTGTTTCATGTTGTGGGAGTTCATCGCGACGGCCACGGCGGCGCCACCATTCATGTTGCGCGCACAACCTATCGCATGAACGCGGTGCGACTTGTTGGAATTCAAAGTGGATTTGTCGGCCTTGGCACGCGCGCAGTCGCGCACTGGAATGGAAAATGTCTGGTGGGTTTACGCGCCGCAAATTGCGCCAGCTATCCCAATCAGTGGGAGTTCGCTCCCGCGGGCAGTGTTGAGCCGGATGAGGACGCCGCCGTTGGCATTGAGCGCGAATTGTTGGAGGAGTGTGGCGTGCAAGCCAAGAGCCGCGCCATTGCGCACGCTTTGTTCCTTGATCCAGTGGTTGCCACGTGGGAAATTGCGCATGAACTTGCCATGATGCAACCGCCTGATGCGCCGCCGAATTGGGAATATCAAAAACTTGAAATGGTCGACGCGGCGCATGTGCCAGAGCCCATGTCCGCCTGCATGCGGCAAATGCTTGAAATTGCGCGGCGAATTGTGGGAAATTCAGCTGCGCACGATACGCACTAAAAAGCACGCGCGAAGATTCAATACACATTCTTGCTTGCAATGTGTGTCAATGAAAATTGTCATTCAAGTTCAGCGCGGCGCGGTTTCATCGGCCACCGCCACATGAAAATCCGTCAGCGGCATCGAGTCAACCCATCGCACAACGCCCAACTTGTTTGAAATAAGTTGGCTGGCGGTTCGTCGCATCACAATGGCGGCTTGCTCATTGAAGGTTGCATCCACGCTGCCCAACATTTCACCGGGGCTCAGCAAATCCACAAAGTCCTTGGTCTTGGCGATCAGTGAAAGATTGCTTCCAGTCATGCGTAATTCCATGTTGGATTCGCCAGGCGTGCCACGCGGCCATGCAAATCCACCGCCACCGTACATGCCAACCTCGCCCTTTGAAAATACAAGTAGACGAATGGAGATATTGGTGGTGGTGGGATCAAGCGGCGTGTACCCAGGTCGCGGTTCCCACAGCAATTGAATGTTGATCACTTGACCGGTCAAGTCGCCGCCTGCGGCAAGTTCCTCGGGCGTGAAGTCGCTTAGAAAAAATGTGGTCTGCGCTGGCTCCACGGTGTACACGCATTGCTTGGGTTCAAATGGAAGCTTGATTGGATTGGTTGCCAAACCCGCGGTCACCAAACTTGTTCCTGCGGACCACGGCCACTGAAAGCTGTAGCAGCCTTGAAGCACGCCCGCCATGATCACGGTGATTGCAAGCGCGAAAACATTTCCAAAAGAATTGCGCAATGTGCTTGTGAATTTTATTTCAAAATTTGTGCGTGGAGTTTTTTTCACAGGGGTTCTTCCGAAATTGGTGCGGCCACATCTTTGGGCGCAAGTAGCGGGGGCTTGATGGCCAATGTGCTAAAGATATTGCGTTGCGTGATCGCGCGCAGCGACACCGGGCTAAGACGTGGACCAGCCTCGTTTGCCCAGCGATTTACAGTCAAAATGCTTTGCAACGCGGCGCTTGGCGTGTGAAATGGAAATCCGCTTCCCGGCAAAATTTGCTCCAGCACTCCAAGTGATTGCGCATCGGCAAGCGCCGGCAACAATCGCCAAGGTCGAGCCACCAACATGGAAGTTTCCGTGAACAGTTGCGGATGACGCGTCAACATGGCCAAGCATTCGTCGGTCCACGGCCAGCCGAATCCGCCAATGACAATTTTTAATTTTGGAAAATGCCGCGCCGGTTCATCCCACGCGCTTGGCCGTGCAAAGTCAATGGGCGCGCTTCCAATCGACGCGCCCAATGGAAGCGAGATCACGGGTATGCCATCGGCTTGGCAGCGCTCCCACAATTTCATGGCCGTGTCATGCGAGGGATGAATGCCTTGCGCCGCGGGAGCAACGCAAATTCCTTGCAAGTTGTACGAGCGCGCCTGCGCAAGTTGCTGACTCCAATCAGGCGCCAGCGGATCGATGCCCGCGAAACCAACAAGTCGAAATGGATCGCGCGCCACGGCCGCGGCGATGTCGGCGTGTGGAACGCGCACGCCAAGTGTGTCGCAATGAATGCCGCACACAATGGCGCCAGTGAGTGGGCGCACGGCTTGGGCAAGCGTGTCAAAGCTGGTGTCAAGACGGCTCCAGCCCGAATGCGCGTCGGCGGCAAAGCGGCCTTCAAGCGCGGGCCGAAGCAATTCGGAGTGATTCCACGCGTAGGTGAGCGAATCAAAAGCCATTGTTGAATTTCATCATACGAGAGGACGCGTGGCCAGCGTGAGGGCGCATGTGCCAAATGTCAGCGAGTGGTGTTGGATGTTTTTAAAGCCAGAAGCCGCGGCAAATTGCGCAATTCCTTGTGGCGAAAGAAATGTGGCCACGCTGCGCGGCAAATACTTGTACGCGCCGGAGCGATCGCGCGCGATCAGCGTGGCGGTGAACGGCATGACGCGCTCGGTGTAGAAGTTGTGAAAAAATCGAATCAGGCGCGAGCGTGGTTGATCAAATTCCAGAATGGCAAGCACGCCGCCTGGGCGAAGTACGCGAAAAAATTCCGCGATGGCTTGGTCGGGGCTTGAAACATTGCGCAGTCCAAACGCGATGGTGACCGCGTCGAATGTCGCGTTGTCGAATGCAAGTTTGGTGGCGTCGGCGTTGACATAGCGAATGCGATCGCTTGAGTTGTTCAGCTTGCGCGACTTGGTCTTGGCAATCTCCAACATGGCAGGCGTGTAATCGCCACCAGTGGCGTTGGCGCCAGCTTTGTACAAAAGTTCAGTGAGGTCGCCCGTGCCGCATGCAACATCAAGAACTTTTTTGTCGAGCAGCGAACCCAATCGCGCCGCCACTTCACGCACAGTGCGCTTACGCCAAGATTGATCCAAACCAAATGAATGAATGCGATTGTTCAAGTCGTAACTTGGCGCGATGGCGCTGAACATGCTTTGCACGCGCGTGGCCTTCTCTGGATTTGCGTGTGGGTCCCTTTGCAATTGATCTGACGACCATGATGGACCAACATTTGTCATGGCTTTGATCCTACGGGCAGTTGCCGTGTATTTCGTTGCCGCGTGCTCACGCTTTGAAACAGCGTTTTTAGGCTGAAATAAGGGGCTATGTGTCGCATAACCAATGGCGCAGGTTCCGATATTCATTTATCAACAAGTGTTGGCGATGGCGTGCGCATGCATCCGATTTGTTCCTGCCGCGCGGAGATGCGGTGAAGCAACTCGATTCGCTAGACAAGAGGTCAACACGAATCACTTTGGAAGAGATCAGTCATGAACGCAAACAAGAACACAAGCCAGAACAACAATGCAACTTCAGAACTCAACGCGGAATTTGCGCCCGACATGATTGTCGATCGTCTTCTTCCAAAATTAATTGAAGGCAATCGCGAGGATGTCCGCGCGATTGTTGCGCGCGCTATGGCTGGCGGCGTTTCCAGCGAGACCATGGCGGAGTGCGTGGCGTGGCCCATTCACGAGACGCTTCACAAACTTTCACGCAAGGATCAAATTGAGCAAGTGGCGTTCAACTATGCAACGCGCGCTCTGCGCAATGTGGTTGATCACTTGCAACTGGGATACCACCGTCAACAACGCAATGGCCAGCGCGTGATGTTGTTCTGCGGACCAAATGAGAACGAGGATTTGGGCGGTCAACTTGCCGCGGACTTGCTAGAAGCCGCTGGATTTGAAGTGACTTTTGGCGGCGGCGGCGTATCGCACGACGAAATCTTGGGCGAGGTTCATCAGCGCCGGCCAGATTTCTTGGTGCTCTTCGCATCGGCCGCAAGCGACGCGCCAAGCATTCGCGCCATTCTTGACGCGGTCAAAGGCGTGAACGCTCTGCCAGACATGGAAATTGTGGTGGGTGGCGGCGTGTTCAATCGCGCCGATGGGTTGGCCGAGGCCATTGGCGCAAGTCGTATTGCAAAAAGTCCGGCGCACCTTGTCAGCACGCTGCAAGAAGCTAAAAAAGAAATTGCGCGTACTCCAGTTGCAAGTGATTCAAAGCAGCGATCAGTTGATGCTGCGGCGTGCAGCGCCGGCAAGCAAAGATCAATGCGCGCGGTTGCGTGAGCGGAAGTTGATTTGCACTGATCTTTGCTGCGCCGCATATTGAGTGCGTTTGGATTTGGTGACAACGGGAGCTCGACTAACATTGCAAGCGTGACGTCAGTGCAACAAACAGAATTTCCGCCGCTCGCTCAGGCTGTATTGAAAGCCTCACGCCACAAGTGCGCGGCTGCGCTTACCAAGTCGCTAAAAGCAATTCCGCGCGGCTCAACCATGTGCGTGGCCGCGAGTGGCGGGGCGGATTCCACGGCGTTGGCGCTGCTAAGCAAGGCGGTCTTGCGCCGCGGTCAATGGAATTTGTGTCTTGCCACGGTGAATCATAATTTGCGCGACGCGGCCA
>CANJIC010000113.1 GCA_947474205.1 Planctomycetaceae bacterium
AAGCCCAACCTGAGTCGCAAAGATCCCAGAATCCATCGCCAAAAAACTGCCCCGCCGCTTGACAGAAACAGCAAAGTTTCTATCCTCCTCGACCCGGCATATTCGCCGGAAACAAATCAAATGCCACGTCAAACCACATTTATCAAGCCAGGCTCGACCAAACTTTCTTGGAGGCATGTCGATGCAACCAAAATGGTTCTGGGTCGACTCGCAACTGAAGTCGCAACCGTTTTAATGGGCAAGCATTTGCCCAACTACACACCCAATGTCGATTGCGGCGAGGGCGTGATTGTGACCAATGCATCTAACGTGGCCATCACTGGTCGCAAGTTGGATCTCAAGACTCTTCGTCGATGGAGCGGATATCCAGGTGGACTGCGCGTGCGCAATTACCGCACTGTGTTGGCTGATGATCCGACAACTCTTGTTCAAGAAGCAATCATTCGTATGTTGCCACGCGGACGCTTGGGTCGCAAAATGCGAACCCGTCTTCGAATTTTCGCAGGCGCGGAGCACACCTTCGCCGCTCAACAACCAACTAAGCTCGTCATTAAGTCACGAAAGGCTCCAGCGACTCGCTGAGATTTCACATGAGAACCCAAGACAAATATCAAGATCGAAACCGCGACCGCAACCAAGATGGTGAAGAGATGGATTTCGCCCCAGTCGCCGTTGTGAAAGCGCCACCTGCTCCTCGCCCACTTCGTGCGCAAGAGCCGGCTGACAAGTTTGGTTGGTGGTGGGCCACTGGCCGCCGCAAGACTTCTATCGCCCGCCTTCGCATTAAGCCAGGCAAGGGCGAATTCAAGGTGAATGAGCGTGAATTTGATCAGTTCTTCGTTGAAGAGCGCGATCGAAAGAACATTCTTGCCGTGATTGAAAAGACCGGCATCAAGGGTCAAATTGATATTCGCGCCACATGCAATGGTGGCGGCGTCACAGGTCAGACAGGCGCGGTTTTGCTTGCGCTTGCTCGAGCCGTGATGGCCTACGACCCGACTTTGGAAACCGTGCTCCGTGACAACAACTTCTTGACTCGTGACGCCCGCAAGGTGGAACGTAAGAAGTACGGTCAATCTGGCGCCCGTCGTCGTTTCCAATTCAGCAAGCGTTGATTTTCTTGTCCGCGCGTTTGTGCAAAGCGATTTTTATGCGCTGGTTATTGTTTCACGCACTTCGCTGCGCGCGTGCTCGAACAAGTTTGCGCACTGTGTCCGCGGCAATTATCGCGGCACGCCGCGGATGAATGCCAAGTAATTTGGCCACGTCATTCATGGTGTGCGGCGCGCGGCCGTGCCAACCAAAGCGCAACGCAAGCACTTCAACGCCAACGCTTGGCGCAACAGTGACCAGCGATAAATCGTCGCGCAATGGCGCCACGCGCAACCACGGCACGCATTGCTGTTGCAAACTCGGCGGCAATTCCGTGGCCTCGCCTGGCGCGGGTCGGGCGCTGAATTTCCAATGTTTTACCGCTATTTTTTCAGCCTGCGCCGCGGCCAATGAGCCCAGCTGAATGGCGCGGTCGCTTGGCGGAGTACGCATGCATTGATCAAGCACGGCGCACGCGCCTTCAAGCGCAATGTGTATGGCTTGGCACATGCGCGCGCGGTGAAGTGAAACAAGTGGCGCGCCCGCGATGGCTTGAAGGCGGCCAAGCGCTTGGCCAACCGATCGCTGCAGCAGCGAAAGACGCAGTCGCGCCGCCCAACGCAGCGATGTTTCGCATTGATCAAGATTGGCCCAGATGTGCTCACTGTGGAGCGACATGTCCACGTCGCCGCGCGCGTTGTTAGCGGTTGTGTTGCTCATTGTGTTGGCGGTTGTGTTGCCAATTGTGTTAGCGGTTGTATTGCTCATTGTGTTAGCGGCAATTTTATGTTCGTTCATGTTGATGGCGAATGGCGTGCGTGAAGCCCGCGTGCTTGGCTTGCCCATGTTCAACGCAAGACGTTCGCTGTGCCACAATAGAAATCGCAGCGCAGTGAGTTGCATTGCATCCGTGCTCAAAGTATTTTTGCGCGCGTGCACAACAGGCGCAAACGCCGCAAGAAAATCATTTGGTTGCGTGGGCCACGCTCCATGCGCCAATTCGTTGCCAACTTGCATTGGCGCTAGCAATGTCTCCGCGGCGTCGGCGCGCTGAAATGTTGCAAGCGGCACCACGTTCACAACGCATGTTTGAATTCGCCGCAAGCGTTGCTTGGCAATGGTGCGCAAAGTGGCGGCGCGGGTTTGTCCAACACGCCCAGCGATAGCGTTCAAATCCACGCCACGCAACCAACTGCGCCACGCCACCGCGGCCTTTGTATCGCCCACAACAATTCGACGTTTCAATGCGGAAATATCGCTGTTTTTTTCCAAGTGTTCCAACGCGCGTCGCGCCACGGCCACGGAAATTTTCTCCGCGCGCGCCAACGCAACCGCCGCCGCGTTCAATGTGCCGCCGCTTGCGGCAACCACGCGTGCGCGCGCAAGCAATCGTTGCCGCTCCTGCTGGGTTGGCGCGGAGCGTTTCACTTTTGAAAACATTTCAGGATGCCGCATTTCAAACCACTTGATGGTCGCGCCATCACAACCTACTCGAAGAGTTCTTCCAAATTGAAAACGCATGCTGACAAAACCAAGTCGGCGCCAGCGCTGAATACTGCGTATGCCCACGCCAAGTTTATTTGCAACGTCCTGCAGCGCGAACGCTCCCCCATCTGCGCGCGCGGCGTCAATAGGCGCGCGATCGGTCAACCGAATACAGAGCGCCGCAAGATCATCAATGACCGCGGATCCAACCAACGACTCCGTTGTGTCCGCGCCGCGCGAACGCACGCCCGTCACTTTTTCAATGAGCCAGGATTCACTTACAAGTTCATCGGCATCCATGGATCGCGCCAATTGCCCCGCGTTGATGGCCATGCGTCGAAGAATGTCGGGCTTGGCGTACTCGACCTGCGATAAAAGATTGGCCGCCGCGCTGGTGCGAAATCGCGGTCGCCTAGCCAATGGCCATCTCTGAAGGAGCGCGCGAAAGTGGCTGCAATACCTTGGTTTGATCACTATGTGCGTCACGCACATTGATTGGCGTCACGCACAGTTGAAGTTGGTCCACCGTGAGTCCAGGACCAAACGCAATCACGCCCATATCGCCAGTGGCGCCGCTTTGAAGCAATCGATCAAGCACAAAGAACACGCTGCCACTGCTCATGTTGCCGTGATCGCGCAGCACGCCGCGCGCGGCAAGTAAACTTTCAGCAGACAAGCCGCCGCAATTTCTTGCGTTGGAGCCGCGCTCCATTGCATCCAATATCGCGGCGCCGCCTGGATGAATAGCGCACTGCTTCAAATCTCCAAGCGAACTCTGCGCCGCAAGTTCAATGTGCGCGGGAACGCTTCGATCAAGCGTCATGGCGAAACCCGCATCGGTGATTTGCCAACTCATGGCGTGGGCGGTACCGGGAATGCGTTGCGCTTGGCGTGGTCCAACGATGATCGAATTGGCGCGGCGAATTGCAAGGTCGCCGTTTGTTTGTTGGATGCGCCCCAGCGCCAGTTCGCTATGCATATCCAAATTGTTTTTCAGCGCAATTGCGCCGCTGGTTTCAAGCGCGCTCTTGGGCGCGTGGGCGTCAAGCAGGTCCAACGCGTTGCGCTGTGAAAATGCCCGTAAAACAGCCGTATTTGAAACAACCAGCGCGGCGGCGCCATCGGCAAATAATAAACTGGCCACCATGTTTTGCGCGTCGCGGTCATTGCGTAAATGCAGCGAGCACAATTCCACGCACACCAGCAACACCACGGCGCCCTCATGTCGCAGCGCGGCGCCGGCGGCGGCGTCAAGTCCGCAAATTCCACCAAAGCAACCCATGAATCCAATTTGCGAAGTTCGCACGTTGGCCGAAAGCCCGGCTTGAACGCAAATGTCGTGAAGCGGTCCCGGCGATTCAAACCCTGTGCATGTCACAACAATCAAGTCGGTAATGTCTTGCGCCGCGCGATTGCCACGCGCCAACGCTTGCTCAATGGCGCGCGCGGCCAGCGCTGGCGCGTGTTGCGAAAAACATTTCATGCGCTGGGCTGTTGTAAGTGAAACAATTTCTTGCAAGGGCATGACCGCGGCGCGGCGCTCAATGCCGCAATGATCAACCATGCGTTGCCATCTCTCTTGAGAGGACGCGCTTAAATTCCACAATTGCGCTTGCTCGCGCCCAATATCGTGTTGAGTGCGCTCAAGCACCGGCGTTGCGAAACCCATTGATTCAATTCGCACACTCATTGTGTCATGCTACAAGCGAGCCATGAGGCGACTCTAGGAAATGATCGGGCCGCTTGGCACATGATCGAGGCGCGCGTGGGTTGCGCAAGAAACCAGGCTGTTCGCAGCGTTTTTTGCTGCCTACGCGCAATGTGATCGCCATGCCACTTCGAATATGTTTGCGCCGCCGCCGCGCTCCAACTGCCATGCTGACGCCACGCGCGCGCCAATCCATACGCGCTCTCAAATGCCCAGCGCATTCCCTCGCCGGAAAATGGTTCGGCATATCCAGCCGCGTCCCCCACCAATGCTGTCGACTCATCGGCAATGCGCGTGGGCTTCCACGGCAACGGGCCCGCCGCGTTCCATCGACTTGGCCTGCCTTCTTGCAACGCCGCCGCCAGCAACGGCCACGACCGCGCCACTTCATTAAGCAAATCATCTGGTCGACTCACTTTGGAATTGCGATCGATCAAGCCCGCCACATGGATTTGTTCATGCGACTCGGCGACCATTCCAAGATATCCCCCGCGCACCACGCGCATTTCAATTCGCTCGCCAGACCAATTGGCAAGCGCGTGCGGCGCGCGCCACGAACCAGCGAATCCGTACTTGCGTCCAGGACTTGTAGGATTCCAACCACGCGCGCGCGCAATGCCACTACCAAGACCATCCGCGGCAATGACCAACTTTGCATCCACAACACACGTGTGCTCGGCCAGTCGAACCGCAAATTGTCTGGCATGCAACCATTTCGCCGTGGCAGGCTGCACCACGCGCACGCCAACGCGTTCGGCTTCATCTAGTAATTTTTTGTCAAGCGCCACTCTTGGCGTGATGGCACCCAAAGCGGGCAAATTCATTTCAAATCCGTGCGCGCCACTGCGCCACGCCACCTGAGCAGTTGCGCCTGTGGACACCGATTCAACCAACTCACGCAAACCCAACTCGCTCACAATTTTCCACGCGCCACCGGAAAGACAATGTCCGCAACATTTGTCGCGGCCGCGCGCCTGCGCATCCACCAACATTACGTTTGCGCCTTCGCGCGCCAACGCAATGGCGCATGAACTTCCCGCAGGTCCGCCGCCAACCACCAGCACATCCACCGATTGCTCATTACCCAAAGTAGAAAATAATTTGGGATTTACTTGCGCCACATTATGCGCCGCGTCTGGCGCGTCTAGCGTGACAGCGTGCGTGGACTGCCTCATGCGCAACACCAAACCGCATGGCGCGCGTTTGTCCAGAAAAATTTAAGATGCTTGTGAAATTGCATTCGTCGACACCTGCGACGAGTCTAGGCTTGGAAGTTGGACAACCACCGGCTCCACAAATTTGCGTGGCACGCGCGCTGGAATCCTGCACAGCAACTCGTACGCGTGGTGGCCCGTCATGCTGGCCACGCGCGCGGCGTGATTAGGCGCGCTGCAATCGGAGCTGATCAATTCAACCGCCGCGTGATTCCAATTTGTTGCAAGCGCGTCGGGCAACTCACTCAAGTCAACCGCGATCTGATCCATGCTGATGGCGCCAACAACCGGCGCATTCATCCACGTTGTGTGACCATGTTCAACAACTTCCACGCGCACCATGCGCCGCTCAACTCCCAGCGGCCGCCGCGTCACGGGGTTCATTGGAAGCAACGGATATCCGTCGCCGTACCCCACTGGAACCAAGCCAATCCTGCTTGTTTTTTCACATTTCCAGCGGCTGCCATAGCCCACCGCCGTGCCCGCTGGAACGGTTCGGACTTGCACAAATGAACTGCGCCAACTGAACACGGGGCGCAGATTTTTTGCGAACTCCATGAAGCGGCCATCGCGCGTTCCTTCAAATGCCAAACCGGTCCACGCCAATCCAACGCGAATCATGTTGTGATGAAATCGCGGATCGCGAATAGCGGCGAATGTGCTGGCGGAATGCACGATGCAATCCGCGGGAAGCGCCGCGGCTTTGCACCACGCCTCAAAAATTTTACGCTGTTGATCTGTCGCTGTCTCGCTGCCACCAGCGTTTGCAAAATGCGTGAACACTCCAGCCAAGCGCAAATTTTTATCCGAGCGAATGCGCGCCGCGATGTTGGTTGCCTCCGTGGGCAAGCAACCACCGCGTCCAAGTCCAGTGTCAATTTCCAAATGCAGCGGCAATAGCGCGCCAAAGTCCGCGGCGCACTTGGACAGCGATTCCACTTGATCCAAATCATGCGCCGACAAATGCAGTTGACTCTTGAGCCACATGCTGTGAGCGATCCCGCCGCGATCAATCTCGCGCACCGGCATCAACGCGATCACTGGCGTGCTTGGATCGGCAACGCCAACCACCTCCGCCTCCTCAATTCCGTAGACCACCAAAAAATCCGCGCGTCCCGCCACGC
>CANJIC010000114.1 GCA_947474205.1 Planctomycetaceae bacterium
ACCAGTCCAAGCTGGCTTCCCACATGGATAAATCCTGGCAACACGCTGAAGCCCGCGCAATCAAATTTGTCGCAACCGGCCGCAAGAGTTGGCGCGTCGCCAGCGCCAACCGCGGTGATCACGCCTTTGTCAAAGATCACATAGCCGCGATCAATGGTGGCTTGACCAGGCACCGCGGTGTAAATGCGCGCGTTCACCAAGGCCACGGGTTTTTGTTGCGCCTGCGCAGGAATCTGATCGCTCTGCGCCGCAGCGATTGCGCACAGAGAAAGCGCGCACACAAGTCCAAGAATTATTTTTGTTGAGCCAATCATTTGCCAGCCTCCTCTAAAAGAATTTTCCAGCCTTCGCTTGAACCGCCGCAACCGCAATCGCCAGGACCCATGGTGTCAGGGTCGCGGCCGCGACGCACTTGATCAACCAACGCCTCGCGGCGCACATCAAGCATGCGCGTTAACAATGTCGTGGGCACCGCCGCGGGCTTGACGTCTTTTGCGGGATCCACTTTGGCTGGCTCCACGGTTTTTATATTGCCGCTCTTCTCGCCTTCGGCAACCGCAAGTTCAAGCAAGCGCGCGCGTAATTTCAAGTCGCGCTCGCGTAAAACACGCTCATTTGCGCGGTCGTAATAGCAGGCGCCCTCAATCCATGTGCTGTCGGCCACGGAAAAACTACTCAGCGGATCGCCTGACCAAATCACAAAGTCGCCGTCCTTGCCAACTTCAAGACTGCCCACGCGCTTGTCAATGCGCAATTGCTTGGCGGGATTCAGCGTGACAAACTTCAACGCCTCCACCGCGGTGCAGTCGCCGTATTTCACCGCCTTGGCCGCCTCCATATTGAGGCGGCGCGCCATTTCGTCGCTGTCGGAATTAAAACTCACAACAACTCCAACATCATGCATCATGGCGCCATTGAATGGCACCGCGTCCATGACCTCCATTTTGTAGGCCCACCAATCACTAAAGGTGCTCGCGCCTGCGCCATGTTTGGCGATCAGGTCGGCCACCTTGTAGCCCTCAAGCACATGTTGAAATGTTCCAATGCGAAAATTAAATTCTTCCGCAAGCCGCAACAACATTAGAATTTCATCTTGGCGGTAACTATGGCAATGGATCAAGCGCTTGCCCGCAAGAATTTCCGCAAGACATTCTAGTTGCAAATCGCGCCGCGGCGCCATGGTGATGGCGCGCTGTTCATCCGTCAACGCGGCGTAGTCGCTCTGCTTGGTGGCGTACTCGCGGGCCTCGCGGAAACTGTCGCGCAGCAAGGCTTCAACGCCCATGCGGGTGTTTGGATAGCGCCCGCGCGGACGCGTGACATTCTCACCCAGCGCAAATTTAATTCCAGGAATTGCATCTTCTATGCGGAAATCATTGGCACTTTTGCTCCACTTTAATTTCACCACGCTGTTCTGGCCACCAATTGGATTGGCGCTGCCATGCAATTGATTGGCGGCAGTCAGTCCGCCCGCAAGTTCGCGGTACCAACCAATGGCGTCGGGTTCAATGCAATCACCAATGCGGCATTCAGCCGTGTCATTGTTGGTTCCTTCATTCACGCCGCCTTCAATGCCGGTGTGACTGTGGCAATCAATCAGTCCAGGCGTGACATGTTTGTTGGTGGCGTCAATCACCAGAGCGTCGGGCGGAATGTTGGCAAGGTTTGCGCCCACGGCTTTTATTTTTCCATTGACCACCAGCAGGTCGGCATTTTTTAAAGTGCCCGCGGGACCACTGGTCCAAATGGTGGCGTTCTTCACCAACACAGTTTGTGCCACGGGCGATTTTTCAAATCCATATTCGCCAAGTGGCGTGACCATTGGAATAAATGCCAGCGGGTCCTCAGTTTTCTTTTCTGATGTGGCCGCGGTCGCCACTTTTGCGTCAACGGGTTTTGCATCCGAGGCTTTTGCATCGGCCACTTTTGCGTCAACGGGTTTTGTATCCGCGGCTTTTGCATCGGCTACTTTTGCGTCAACGGGTTTTGCATCCGCGGCTTTCGCATCGGCTATTTTTGCGTCAACGGGTTTTGCATCCGCGGCTTTTGCATCAGCCACTTTTGCGTCAACTGGTTTTGCAACTTCGCGCTTGGTCAGCGTGAACATAATTGACTTTCCATCACGCGTTTGCGCCACGCCATCAACGCGATCACCAATGCGAATTGCGGTGCAACGCAACACGCCTTCGCTGGCAAGCGCTTCGCCAGGCAAGGTGAAGCCCACACGATCTAGGTCAAAATCAACGTGTTCTGCAGCATATTTCTTAGGTTCGAATGGTTTGGCGGCGGCATCAGCAACGGCCGCCGCTGGCTTTGCGTCCGCAACTTTCGCATCCGCAACTTTCGCATCCGCGGCTTTCGCATCCGCAATTTTCACATCCGCGGCTTTCGCATCCGCGACTTTCGTATCCGCAACTTTCGTATCCGCAACTTTCGCATCCGCGGCTTTCGCATCCGCAATTTTCACATCCGCAACTTTCACATCCGCGGCTTTCACATCCGCGGCTTTCACATCCACAACTTTTACATCGGCCGCCGCGACGGCTGGCGCCAACGTTTCAAAATTGATCGCCTTGGTCTCTGGATCAAATGTTCCTGCCAACTCAATGGCGTCGCTCTTCAATGTGCACGGACCCTTGAAACCAAAAATCACCGGCTCGTACACATTCACTTTGTCTCCCGCGACCATGGTCGCCATGACATGCGTCTTCTCGCCAAAGAGCGGTCCATCAAGCAAGACCATGTTGGCCATGTGACCAACTTCAATTGTTCCAACCACGTTGCTCAAGCCAAGTTGCTTGGCGGGCCGCGTGGTCAAACACGAAAGCAATTCATCCTCGGACAAACCACTTTGCATGGCGCGGCGCGCGCGCGCTGGAAAGTCGCCGCGATTTTTCAACTTGGCTGTGCCCACGCTCACATCCACGCCAGCGTCAAGCAATTGCTTCACGTTGCGCGGCGCCAACGCCCATGTTTCCAAGTCGCGCAACGAAACCGATTCATCCTTGCGCGGATCGCTCACGTCTGGCGTCTTTGGAAATTCAAACGTGGCCACAATTGGCAAACGCGTGGCCACCACTTCATTCAGGCGGCGAAACTCTGTGCCCGAACCAATAATGCGGGCTTTCAAGCCAAATTCATTGACTAAACCAGCCGCGCGCAAAACATCTTGCTCATTGTTGCAATCAAAAATCACAACGGACTTTCCCTGAATCGCCGGCTCAAGCGCCGCCAATGCCGCGGACGCTTTCGGTGGGTCATTGCCTTGTGGATGCGCCTTCCAGACCGCGTTGGATTGCATCAACCACTGCGCGTCAAGAAGTCCTTGGCGAATGACCGCCATTGTTCCCATGAGCGCGCTGGGGTAGGGGCTGTCATCTGGTCCTTCATCGCCAATATGGGCGAACGAAATATTTTGTCCAGCATTGGCAGTCAGTTGCTCCACCTTGCGATCATCGTTGGCTAGCAATACAACCGCGCTCTCGCCGCGAAAAATTCCAGAGTTGGGATTGACCGACGCAACCGTAAAGCCCATGTCGCGCATTTCTTTTCGCACGCCACTAGCCAGGGTCGCCATGTTGGCCACGCGCACTTGCGGCGTGACTTTGTCATTCCAATAATGGGTCGCATCCTCCGCGGCGGCGCGCGCGGCGGCCGCGCTGTCAATCATCAATCCTGCGTCGATCAATCCGGGATAGAGCGTCAAGCCCTTGGCATCAATCACATTTGTTCCAGCCGGCGCAATCACCGCGCCACTTTTTCCAACCGCGCGAATCCAACCATCCTCCACAAGAACGGCGCCATCTTCAATGCGCTCGCCGGGCTTCACCACCACGGTCGCATGTTCAATCAGATCGCGGCGCACTTGCGCGGGGCGCATGGCCACCGGCGGCGGGTTCTGCGCAAAAAGCGTGGCCACACATGTCAGCGACGCAAGACCAAACGAAATGAAGATTCGATTCATGAAGGCTCCTTGTAGATCCCTCATAGTAGATGGCATGGCGCAATAAAAAAAGGTCACATGAGCGACCTTCTACATACCTTGAATGTGCCAAGTCGATCAGCTTGGTTCAATCTCATCAAGCAGTCGCAGCAAAGCCGCGCGAAGCCGATCAGGCGTTTCATAGGTGCCTTGAGCAATTTCGCTGCGCGCCGCGTCTATTTTAGATTGGCGAATATCCGGCGACTGGCGAATTTTTTCCAGATGACGCGCGTGGTCTGAAATTTCCACTCGGTCCCGAATTTCACTGTGCTTTGGCGTGCTGGCCGTGGTGGCAGGGGCGTCAACTTGCGTGCGCTGAATTGAAGCGGGGACTGAACTGCCTTGAAGATTGTTGATCGGCGAAATATCAGGCATAAAAAACTCCTTGTCATCTTCGACTCAATCCTTTGGGTCGATTCAAACAGGTGTAACAAACGCTTCCTGCGTCTTAAATGGGTCGCGGCAATCCGCTTCCGTGAGTATAGAATCGACCACTTGCGCCTCCAACCTTGAGCAAATTTTCATGCAAAATAAAATCTTTAACTTCCCACAGAGTAAGCCATTGAGACGCGGTTTAAAGGGCATTTCAAGTGTCAAATTGGCAGTTGTTTTTGTCGCCATCTCGTTGGGTTGGGTCTGTGCCAACACCATGGCCCAAACGACAGCTCCAACTCAATCGCCTGCTGGAAATTCTGGTGCGCCAAAAAGCGGCGGCGCCAAGCCAGATCCAAACAATGAGTTGATGAATGAGGGAGATGAGGTGGATGGAAACGTAACTGGTGCCACAAAGAGTGGCGCGAAAAGTAAAAAAGCCAAAGATGGCGCGGCCGCGGAAAAAAATCTGGCCTCACCTGAAAATGCAAACTCGACAACAGGCGAGCAAAAGCCCGTATGGTCGGTGTTGTTGATGACCTTCACCGAGCAAGGGCATGGCGCCGCGGCCAATGCCACTCGCGAAACGATCGCTAAACGGTATCCAGTCCTTGCCTCGGCACGAGTGTGCGCGCTCGACAAAGGAAGCGCGATTGTGTACGGAAATTTTGTGGGGCTTGAAGACGCAACTGCCAAACCCGCAATCGCCATGGTGAAAGCCATCGAGGACAATGGCGCAAGACCTTTCGCGCGCGCTTATTTAGTTCGACTACAGACCACATCCAATCAAGTGAAGTTGGGACCATACGATTTGTCCAAAGTCCGCGCGCGATTTCCAAATGTGGTTCCATTGTTCACGGTCAAGGTGGCCACATGGAGCGACTTTAAAAGTGGCGAGATTCCGTTTGCTGAGTTGCAGAAGAAAGCGGAGACCTATTGCGCCGAACTTCGTCTACAAGGTTTTGAGGCCTATGTGAAACACGACGCCGATGATCAATCAAGCACTGTCACCATTGGCGTGTTTGATTCTTCCGCATATGACGCGCGCAGCACATTGTTCCACCCCGACGTGGAAAAAATTATGAAGAAATTTCCCGTGCTGTTGGTGAATGGTGAGCCTTTATTCATGCCACCGCCACGCGGCTTGCCCAACGCAAAACCCACTGCAAAACCCTGCATTTTAATAGAGGTTCCACGGTGAGTGGCGCACTTGAAAGTCCGCTGCTTGGCCAGCCCAAAGCTATTTCCGCGTTGACGCGCGCTTTTGCAACAGAGCGCGTGCATCACGCGTGGATTTTGCATGGACCCATGGGCGTCGGCAAATCCTTGGCCGCGCGATTGTTCGCTGGCCTGGTGCTTGATCCCGCCACAACGCCCGCCAACATTGCGGCGTTCGCGCCGCCCACTGGCACCGAGGACGCCGCGCTTCTAGACGCCGGTTCGCATCCAGATTGTGTTGTCATTCGCAAGGAGTTGACGGCCGTAAGTCAAAGCCGTGAACTGCGCGACAAGAAGCAGTTGAACATTCCAGTTGACTTGCTGCGCGAAACGTTAATTGGCGGCGTGGACGGCGAGGGTCGTATGTTGGACTCCGCGGTGCATCGCACGCCAGCGCGCGGTCGTGCCAAAGTATTTGTGATCGACGAGGCCGAGTTGCTTGAAAGCGAGGCGCAAAATGTGCTGCTGAAAACCTTGGAGGAACCACCGCTTGGCACCTATCTTTTCTTGGTGACCTCGCGCGAGGATCGATTGCTTCCAACTATTCGCAGTCGCTGTCATCGCATTGCGTTTGGTCCGCTTGCGCCACATGCCATGCAACAGTGGTCCGATGAACATGATTGGCAAGTTGATGGCGCGCAGCGCGCGTGGCTGTTGCAATTTGCACAAGGTAGTCCTGGTCTTGCGCTGCTTGGCTCCACGTTTGGTTTGTATCAATGGTGGCAATCGTTGCATGCACAATTCAAACAATTGGACCAAGGCAATTTTCCGCCTTCGCTGGCTGAAGAAATGGTCAAATGCGCCGAGGAATACGCTGAGAAAGTAATCAAGGACAATGAGGGCGCAAGCAAAGACGCGGCCAATCGTCAAGGCGTGAGCATGTTGGTTCGCCTGGCTGGTTTGCATTTGCGACAGCGACTTACAAACGCCGCGGCCGCCAATGATCGCGAGGCGCTTGACGCCATTCAACGCGCCATGCGCACCTTGGACACATTTGAGGAGGCGGT
>CANJIC010000115.1 GCA_947474205.1 Planctomycetaceae bacterium
GTTTTTAAAGGATTGGCGCCGCTTTCTTAAGGATTTTGGGGACCTGGAATATGCGCTCTCGGTGGTTGCTCCGCGCGGCGACGTCCCCGCCGCCGACCGCGCGGTGCGCGAGTTAAGCACGCGCTTGGCCACGCTGGCTAGCGTTGCAAAAGTACACGGCAGCATTGACGCGCAGGACCAATGGCGGCTTGCGCCGCGCGCCATGAGCGACGATGAACTTGCGGGTCTTGCCGATGCCGCAGGCGCGCTTCCTATTCTGGCGGCGCGCCCAATGCTTGCGCAACTTTTAAAAGATGGCGACGCACGTGTGAAACTTTTGCTGGATGAAGGCGCGAAGATGGATGCGGCCACGCAACGATCGACCGCCGCAAGCGCGTTCATGTTGCTGGGCGTGGCTGCAAGTGGCCAACTCAACGCCGATATATTGCCGCTTGCCACGGCGCTGCAAACGCGTTGGCTAAGCAACGAAGGTGGCGCGTTGCGCTTGGTGTTGGTGATGCCCAAGAAAAATTACCAATCACTTGCGGTGGTGGATGAATCGTTGTTGGCCATGCGCAAAGTGATCGCGGAGATTCAGGCGAAGGAACCAACAATTGAGATTGGCTTGACTGGCAAACCAGTTTTGCAAGCCGATGAAATGGAAACCACCAGCTCGGACATGAACATTGCGTCCATAGTTGCGTTGGCGTTGTGCGCGGCGTTGTTCATGATTGTCTTTCGCGGAGTGAAGCGACCGCTCTTTGCGGTGGCGGCATTCTTGGCGGGCGCGGCGCTGACCTACGCCGCGGCGACCATCATGATTGGCAGTTTGAACTTGCTCAGCGTGGTGTTTATGTTGGTGCTTGTTGGCGTGGGCTTGGACTACGGAATTCACATGATTGCCCGCTATTTAGAGGGGTTGCGCCACATGGACAGCGCGGCCAGCGTGCGCCACATGATGCGCACCGCGACGCCCAGCATGTTGGCGGGCGCGGCTGTGAGCGCGGGAACTTTTCTGATCGCCATTTTTGTGCCCATGCAAGGGCTGCGCGAACTTGGAATTATTTCTGGGGTTGGGTTGCTTCTATGCGCGGCCACCATGGCGATTGGATTGCCAGCCTTGCTGTTGTGCTTTGACAAGCGCGGCGCGGATGATTCAAAGCAGCTTTCATTTTTTGCCAGCCGCACTGTGAGTGCGCACACACATTCAAGTGCGCCACTTATGCGCCACCAAATTTTTGTCGCCGTGTCGCTGTTGGCCATGGTTGCGGGCGTTGTGATTGCGTGGGAACGCGTGGGCTTTGAAAGCAACCTGCTCAAACTGCAAGCGGCGGATTTATCAAGCGTTTCGTGGCAGCGGCGCTTGCAAACCGAAGGCGGAAACTCAACTTGGTTTGGCGCGGTGATTACGGATTCATTTGACAAGGTCGCGCCGCTGGTGGAGAAAGCCAAGTTGCAACCGTTGATCCGCAATTCTCGCAGCGTTCTAGATTTTGTGAAAGCAGATTCGCCGCGGCGCGATCAAATGCGCGCGGTGATTGCTGGCGCAAGCGGCGCGTTCAATGCGAACGCAAACGCATCATTTAACACAAACGCGGCCGCGCAAACCGCATTGTCAACCGAAGCCAATACCAAATCAAAGTTGCTTGAACTTGCCCAACGTGCCGGCGACCGCGTGGAATCACTGGCCAATGGCGCCAACACCGCGGGCGCGCCCGCCAAAGATGTCGCCATGATTCGCAACCTTGCGCTGTCCTTGCGCGCGTTGCGCAACGCGCTGGAAACCAATGAAATC
This sequence comes from Planctomycetaceae bacterium, assembly GCA_947474205.1. The sequence goes on from CANJIC010000115.1 coordinate 1,775, forward strand.
ACTGCAAAAACGCGCGCCGATGAATCCATTGCGCTGGCCGCGTTCGCGGCGCAGCAACTGCAGATTGGCGCGGGCCTTTCACTGCGCGACTCGCTGCCACCCGCGGTGCGCGACTCGTTCAGCAGCGCCAACAATCAATTCGCCATTCTGTTGCACCCGCAAGAGGACATTTGGGAACCAGGCGCCATGGCTCCATTTGTGGCCGCCATGCGCACCGTGGATCCATCGGTCACCGGCGCGCCAATCACGGTATTTGAAAGTGTGCAACTTATGCGCACAAGTTTTTTGTGGCAAGGATTAATCGCCAGCGCGTTTGTGTTGGCGCTGCTGTATTTGGATTTTCGCAGCGTCAAACTAACGGCCATCGCGTTTCTAAGTTTGCTTGCGGGACTCGGCTGGACTGTTGGCATTATGGGCTTGCTGAAGATTCCATTCACGCTGGCCAACTTCTTCGCCATTCCAATTATGATTGGCCTTGGCATTGACAGCGCCATTCACATAACGCACCGAGTTCTAGAAGGCGGACTGACGCATGGCTTTGGTAGCACGCGACGCGCGGTGATGGTGACGGCTATCACCACCACGATTGGTTTTGGAACACTGCTCTTTGCCCAGCACCGCGGCTTGCGCGGCCTTGGCGAAGTGATGACCATTGCAAGTTTGTGCTGCCTGGTTTCAGCGGTGTGGTTGCTGCCAGCCATGCTGCGTTTGTTTGGCTGCGACAAGTTCACGCATCACCACTAGAATATTGCGCATGGTTTTGTACCTGACGCTTTGACAAACACGCCCGCCTAACATTCCACAGCAACACATTTACAAATTTCATCTAACTCAAAGTTTCATGAACCACATTCCAAAATTCCATCATCTTGCAATGACAATCAAATCACTTGCTTTACCTGCCTATTTGGCCATTTTTGCGCTATGTGGCTGTGGACCAGACGCCGATCCGCGCGTCAGCGACGCGGCGCCTGTTGTCTATCAATACGCCATTGAGGGAATGCATTGTCAAAACTGCGTGGACGCCATTACCGACAAGGCCATGCACACTGACGGCGTAGTGGATTGCAAAGTGAATCTGAAAGATAACTCGGCCATGATCGCCATGCGCGACGCATCGGTGGAGCCGCAAGTGAAAAGTGGCATTGAAAAGTTGGGCTACACAGTGACGGTGGTTCCAAGCGCGGCTGCTGTCAGTGGGCCAACGTCAAACCCTGCCACAACAAGCGTCCCCACTGTTTCAAAATAATTCAGCGTTTGCTTGTATGCGCAAAGTTTTTTGCGCGCATTGCAAACATGAATTGTGTTGCTTGCAACGCGGCTTGCAAAGTGAACCGCGAAATCAACCAAGTTCCGCAATGGTGCGCTCGATGACCTTGGCCACTTGCTGCGCCACCGATGTCATGTCGCCTTTCACGCGCGCGCCCGCGGCGTGCACATGTCCGCCGCCGCCAAACTCGCCAGCCATGCGATTAACATCCACAAACTTTCCGCCCGCAAAGAGAGCGGGCTTGCTGCGGAAACTTAATTTCACAATTCCCACCTCTGTCTGTGAAAGCAACACGCTGCATTCGGTGCTGCCCACTTGCATGGGCGCGTTCACCACGCCGGCCAAATCTTCCGGGCTACCAGAAGCCGTGGCAAAATCGTCCGGCATAAGTTGCATCATGGCGGCGCGATTGTTGGCAAGCCAACACATATTGCTGAGAGCGCGGCCCAGCAATCCAAGCCGCTGCGGGCGCGAATTCTCCTCTAATTGCCTATATAAACGATCTTTTTCAACACCCGCGCCTAACAACCGAGACGCCAGTGTGAACACCGCGGCATCGGCGCTGGAGAAGCGAAACCAACCCGTGTCAGTAGCCAGCCCCGCGAACAGAGCCTCGGCAATGGAGCCCGCGCCGCCAGTTCCTGGCATGTCAAACTTTACGCCAAGCGCTTCAATGATTGGCACCAACGCTTGCGTGCAACTGGCGCAACGCGTTTCCACAATTCGATCCGTAAAATCAGTGTCCCCACTTCGATGATGATCAACGCCCACAATTTTTTCACGCCGTTCTTTCAACCATGGACCCAAGTGTTCAAGTTGTCCCCATGAACCAGTATCAAGCACGGCCACAACTTCATATTCAGCGGTGGGCAAGTTCTCAGGCGCGCGGCCTGGCTGCTCATTTGCAAGCAAGCATTGCAACACTGGATCAAATGCGCCCGCAAGCCACACATCAACAATGCGATCACGCTGACGAAGCGCGCGCGCCAACGCCAACACAGAACCAATCGCGTCGCCGTCTGGCTTGTCATGCGACGTGATCAACACGCGCTTGGCGTTGACCAATCGATCCGCAATATGACGCGGCGTTGATGTTGTGGAATAGTTCGCGGCAACTTGTGTCATGTCAACACTACTTCTTCGGCAATTTCATGCCGAGTTCTTTGCGCATCTATGTTCATTTGTTCCAGCAACGCTTGCACGCCGTCAAAGCGCGTTTGCCCGCGCAACCAGCGCGAAAATTCAAGAGTGAGCGTCCAGCCGTAATCATCCACGGGCGCCTTGTGATCCAGTACAAAAGCCTCAACTGTGCGGGCATGCACGCCAAATGTTGGCTTGGTGCCAATGCTGATCGCGGCGCGTTTGCGCGCGCCCGTAGGCAGCGTGGCAATGCCGGCGTAAATACCGTCGCTTGGAATCAACCGCGCGCCTGTGGCGATGTTGGCCGTGGGCCACCCAAGTGTGCGGCCGCGTTGATCGCCTTTCTGCACCACGCCCGTCAATTGATACGCACGCCCCAGCACCGCGGCCACATCATTCACGCGGCCATGTTGCAATAGCCAGCGCAGCAGCGAACTGCTGGCCACCGCGCTTGACGCGTCGCTAAGTGCAACTTCAACCGGCTCAACTTGGTCAACTGTGAAATTATTTTTCAAGCCAATCACGCGCAATGTATTGATATCGCCCGCACGATCCTTGCCAAAATGAAAATCCGGTCCTTCAACAATGCACTCAAAGGCAATCTGCTCGCGCAACCACGACATGAATTGTTCGGCGCTCATGGTCAACAATTCTTTGGTGGTGTTGATCACATGCACATCATCCGCGCCGCATTTCAACAAGCACTCGCGGCGCTCTTGAAGCGTTTGCACAGCGGGCGGCGCCAACTCCGGCTTCAGCAATATGGCGGGATGAGGATCAAATGTCACCGCCACAACCTGGCCGCTGCTGCCCGCAAGAACGCGAGCACGCTCAAGCAAGGCTTGGTGACCCACATGAACGCCATCAAAATTGCCAATGGTGATGCAACGCAAGCGCAACAGCGTAACCAACTTAGAGCCCGCATCCAAAGAAGATATAAAAATAGGCAAATTGTGGGCAAAAACGCTTGAGCGGCGGCACCAAAGCGGGGATAGTGTCCAAATGCGTTCTTCCGAAATACTGGTCGCCACTTCCACCCCGCCCACCAATTCACTGATCAATGAATTGTCACAACAATTCAAAGCGACCGCGGAAAGCGTGGTGCCGTGGTTCGTGGCGCAAATGCCGCCGATGTATTTTCAAGACACTTCGCCAGCGCGTGTGCAAAATCATTTGCGCGCCATCATTGCCGCCAAGGCCAGTGGCAACCCGCTTGACTTGACCATTCGCAGCGACGACGGCAAGGAGTGGACCATGATCCGGCCGGGCAACCGCGTAGGTTTGCTCTCGCAAATTGTTGCGCAGTTGCCAATGAACGAACCGCTGCGCGCCGCCACCATTCATGCGTCGATTGATGGCTCGTTGGTTGTGGACACATTTGAACTTGGCGAGCGCGTTCCGTTTGACCCAAAGGACCCAGCGCAAGCGGCCAAGGTGAGCTCCGTTGTTGCGTGGGCATCCGAACACGGACTTGATTGGAGCGAAAAAGAAATCCGCGGATTTGTTGCGGGCGCCAGCGCCGACTATGTGCTTACGCTCACGCCGCTGCGACTCAGTCGCCACGCCGCTCTGTATAAAGAAGTCAGCGGCAGTGACGGCGCGCGCACCGAGCTGGAGCAGGAATCAAATCCAGCGCATAGCCGAATCTCTATTGCGTTCTCAAACGCGCGCACGCGCACCATGTTGGAGCGCGCCGCCATGGTGTTGGCGCGCGCAAAAATCTCTATTTTGCGGGCATATTTGGACCAAGTGAAGGACACGCCGCACGGGCAAGTCACCTTCCTGGCATTTGTTGTGCAGACCGCCGAAGGCAAGCAACTTGATCCCAAGAGCGCAATCTGGAAACAAATCTCACACGACATCGCGCGCGCCAAGTGGATCAACTACGACATTTTGGAATTGGCAAATCGACATCCCGGTCTTGACCTAAACCGCGCAGAGGCCGTGATGGGCTTGTGCCACTTGGTGCATCAAATGTTGGTGCATCAAGATCGTCTGGCGTTTCAAAGTCAAGTCATTCTTGAAGCCGCCGAGGAATCTATGGAGCTTTCATTGCGCATTGTGGATTTGCTGGTGGCGCGGTTTGATCCAAAGAGTCCAATGAGCGACGCGGACTTTGAGTCCGGCGTGACAGTGTTGCAAACATCGTTGGAGTTTTTGCGCCCGCCAGGTTGGAACACCGTGCTCATGGGAATGTTGCGCGCCGTGCAATCCACGCTGCGAACAAATTATCATTTGGAAAATCGTTTCGGATTTGCGCTGCGCCTGAAACCAGAATTGTTGCAGGACGA
>CANJIC010000116.1 GCA_947474205.1 Planctomycetaceae bacterium
AATAGTGAGTGAATTGCACAGAGCACACGCGCTAGACATGTCAGTCAATCAATCGCCCATACATTTTCAGTACGTTGGGTTGTAAATCTTGCCGCGCACAAACGCGTCAATGTCATTAGGTCGCGCAACGCCGGCAAGACCCTGATCAAAAATTAAAGTCGCCACATCCACCGCTTCCTTGATCAGTGTTGGATGAATTTCCGCCACAGGTGGATAGATCAAACCAACTTGCAAATCTTCCTCGGTGACTTGCGCCGCCAAACTTTCCGCGGCGCGCAGGAACATATCGTCGGTCACGCGCTTGGCTTCCGTGGCGTACACGGCCAAACCAACCGCTGGATAAATGTAAACATTGTTTCCCTGCCCTGGCACAAAAAGTTTCCCTTGATAGTGCAGCGGCGGAAATGGACTGCCCGCGGCAAAAATGGCGCGGCCTTGCGAATGCTCAATGGCGTCCTTGGCCGTGCACTCGCTCTTGCTTGTGGGATTGGAATACGGAAACAAAATCGGCCGCGGATTCAATGTAGCCATAGCGTTAATGACGGCCGGCGTGAATGCGCCGGCAATTGTGCTGACGCCAATCAACGCCGTGGGCTTGATCATTTCAACCACGTGCAACAAATCTTTTGTTGGCGTGTTGGCATGCGCGTAGCGACGTTGTTGATCACTTAAACCAACGGATTCCGCGGTCACAAGGCCCTTTGAGTTCATCAAGAAACATCGCTTCAGCGCCTCCGCCTCTGGCAAACCTTCGCGTGTCATTTGCAACACGCATAAATCCGCAATGCCAATGGCCGCGCTACCAGCGCCATAAAATAGCACGCGTTGATCGCGCACTTTGTTTTTCATAATGCGACAGGCGCCGAACAATCCAGCCACCGCCACGGCAGCCGTGCCTTGAATGTCATCGTTGAAACAACACACGCGGTTGCGATGTCGCTCCAGCAATGGAATGGCGGTCTTGTTGGTGAAGTCCTCAAATTGAATGCAGCAATGCGGAAATACTTCCTGTACCGCGTCCACAAATTCATCCACGAATGCCGTGTATTCATCGCCCGTAATTCTTCGCTGGCGCATGCCTGGATAGAGCGGATCTTCCAGAAACGCTTCGTTGTTGGTTCCAACATCCAGCGTCACTGGCAGCGTGACATTGGGCGGCACGCCACCCAGGCCGGCGTACAGCGCCAACTTTCCAATGGGTATTCCCATTCCGCACACTCCCTGATCGCCCAAACCAAGAATGCGCTCGCCGTCGGTTACAACAATAAAGCGCACATCTTTTTCGGGCCAGTTGCGCAGCACGTCTTTTATTTTTCCGCGGCGCTTCAAACTGACATATAAGCCACGCGGCCTTCGCATGATGTGCCCAAATTGCTGACACGCTTCGCCCACTGTTGGCGTGTACACAATCGGCATCAACATTTCTGGTTCTGCGCGCAGCAACATATAGAACAAGCGCTCATTGCGGTCGGCCAACTCGCTTAAATACACATATTTTTCCAACTGAGAGGTGCAATGACTCAGTTGTGTGTTCACTCTATGAATGTGGGTTTGACTGGTCTCAATTCCATCGGGAAGCAACCCGATCAAGCCTAATTTTTCCCGCTCAGCCTCCGTGAATGCCGTGGCTTTGTTCAGTCGTGGATCCAGTAAAAGTGTGCGTCCTTGCATGACGGCAAGTCTATCCCCTGAATTGGACAAGCGACAGCATTTTTGAACGCGTACAAACTATTGAAAAACAATTTTCAACCTGAATGCCGCGCATTCAAACGAAACACACATCAATGAACCGTGAAAAAATTGCGAAGTCCAAATGAATTATTGCGCTGGCGATGCAGGCGCTGACGAGCCCGGCCCCGCCGCTTTCACGCGCGTCCACGAATGATCCATTTGCTTCTCGCGCAATGGGCAAGTGTCTTTCACCTTGCGCGCGATCAACAGCGCACCATTGATCTTGATTTCATAGACGCCAGTTTCATCCACGCACAATTTGGTCTCTGGCCGATTGCGAAAGGTGAGAATTTTTCCATCAAAGGTGTAGTCACCCACAATGGCGCGCGTCTTTGGACCCGTGAATGACAAGGTGAATAAACCCGTGTCCTCGCAGGTCAATGTGGTTGCATCAAAATCACTTTTCCAAGCGCCAATTAAGTTGGGGCTTGAAACCTTTTCAGGCTCCGCGGCGCAACTGGCCAACAAAAGCATCGCCACGATTTGAAGAAAACGTTTCACGCTAGAACTGTATAACAAGTTCGACCGCGAAGAGGCTTGGTTCTGAATCAAGCCATTGCGTCTTTTATTTTCATGGATTTGCATCCAAAGAAAGAGCACATCCCAAAATATCTTGCCACGGCCAGCGCTGAGTCAAAAAACGAGATTTTCCTAGCCCCTCTTTCAATAAACACTTATGACCAATCACACAAGTTTTTTGCATGATTTTCACGTGCTAGTTCACAATTTATATTTGTGTGCTTGCATTTTGTTTTTTGTATTGGATAGTAAAAGTGTTGAGTGAGTCACTCAACCCTGGCTTGGCGATGCAAAGTATTTCAACGCATCCAACCGAGCCTGAAGGATCCAGCTCGAGGTGAGCTGGATCCTTTCATTTTTATTCTGCCTCTTTCATTTCGCCACCTTCTGGTTTGGGCAAGAAGCGATCTCGATCAACTTTCTTGCCGCTTTCAGTTGCATTTCCCTCATCGTGCGTCCGCGCCGCGCCACCAAGCAAATCAATGAATTCACTCACGCCTTCGGTTGGTGGCAAATCACGTACGGGCTCTGTCAAGATTTCGTGAAACAGCCTGGAATACAATTCACGATCACTCAAACCGTCCGTATGCAAAAGGAACACGCCCAAGTCCCCAAGCGACTCCACCACCTCCCACAATTTCTCATGCAACTCGCGCTCATCAAGATCATCAGGCGCGGGCACCGCCAACCCCAGATCCGTAAGTTGCTTCAAGTTGCTGGTCATGGGCGCCATTTCCAGGTCGTACACCAGCATCCAGTAAAAGCGATCCACGCAATCGCCGCGCTCCGTTGCGTCGACCACCAATTGATCAATCGCCTTCTCGCGCTGCTTTGAAACATCCGCCCGCAAACCACGCTTGCGCGGCCGCGTTGGCGGCGCCGCTTCGCCAGCATCTTGCGCGCCATCTTCGCCAGCATTCATTTGATGCGCCAATGCGGCTGGTTGGTTCACTTGGTCATGCGCCTGAACCTCACCAACCTTGCCAAATTTGCCGCGCCCCCCCGCGCTTTCTGCGCGCGCGCGCTTCTGCTGCTCTTTGCCATTTGCGCCCTCTTGCATTGCTGCCTCCGTGCCCCCGTGTAAAGATTTAATCGCGACCATTGTTTGGCCTCCTTTCAAAGAAGACGCACCATAAATGGATTCACAACGATAAAAACTTTTACTCCCTTTTTTCCGCAACTTATTTTTGCGAGCGCCACCACAATCTTGATTTTCAAGACGAATTTCAAAATACACGCTGCAACCGAATGCAAACTGCAACCGCGTTCATTTCAGAATGGATGCATTTGCACAAGCCACCCCCGCCTTAATTTCAAGATGCCAGTTCTATAGACCCCCGAAACCTGGCGCTATTTATTTTTGCGCGTGCTCCGCCATGCGCGCCGCGAACACATCAATGCCATCGTCATAACTCATCTTGAATCGGCGCACTTGAAAGTTGCCCCACTGCTCGCGCGGCTCAACTGCGACAATCTCATCGTCTGCGGCAATACCCAACTTGTATCCCGCATCGCGCGTGGCTTGAATCACCCGCGCATCATGATGGCCAAATGGATACGCCAGCACTTGAACCGCATGCCCCACATGCGCCTGCATTGTGTCGCGGCTATTGATCATTTCAAATTGCAAACGTGAAGGCGCCAACGTGTCCAGCGACGCGTGCGAAACCGTGTGCGACTGCACTTCTTGTCCCGCCTCCTCCAGTTGCCGCACTTGATTCCACGACACATATCCAGAGCCATTATCCTGCTCTGCCACCGCGCCGGTGTACACAAAGAACACACCACGCATTCCATGAGGCGCAAGAAATTTCTTGGCAATGTCAACATCCTCGGCCCATCCGTCGTCAAAAGTAAGAATGACGCTGTGCGCCGGCAGCCGCATGTTGCTGGACTGATACGCCAGCAATTCTTGAAATGTAATCGTGTGAAATTGATGCGCCGCAAGCCAGTCCAACTGCCGCGCAAATTCTTGCGGCTTTACAACATAGGGCGCCCATGCGGAATTGGACGCGCCCCAATCGCCAACATGGTGGTACATCAAGATTGGCACAGAAATGTCTGGGTGATTTGCCCTTGGCGCGGGGTTTGTGGCAACCAGTAATAGAGACAGCACGCCTGCAAACAACGCCGCCGCGGCATAGAACGCAAACCATGGCTGTACTTGTGCCTTTCTTGTCATTGGTCAAGTATGTGCTTATGTCTTGGAATTGTGGTTGCGCGAATCAAAGTCTTATAACAAATTTTCTGGTTCATACTCGGCGCTGTAGCCAAAAAGAAAAAAATTTAAAATCAACTATTTTCAACAATTTATTTGCCTCACCAAATTCTTGAGGCAAGTTATAGGTGAAGCGCGCCCTTTAACCGCGTTTCAAATTCATTTCCCTTTCCCTTTCCCTTTCACAAACATCAAGGATTACACAATGATCAAAGCAAGTCTATTTGCAGCTGGTTTATGCAGCGTGCTAGCGTCAACGGTTTCTGCTGGCATGATTGCTCAGTGGGACTTCCAAACAACCACAAATGGCGGAACAGCGATTTTAGCAGCGCCAGCGACTCAAAAATTGTTTGTGGCCAACTTTGGATCTGGATCTTTGTATCTGGATGGAAGCAATGGTTCAAGCAATTTCTTTGAGCCAGCAACTGGAACAACCAGCACAGAAATCAACGGCTTTGGCGGAACAGCCTTAAACGCAACAGGCAGCATGTCAACAGTGACTACCGGTATCGCGGCTCTCGCTGTTGTTGGAGGCGCAGCGAGTGTGCCAGCAGGAACTTTCGGAGCCAACGGCAAAGCCATGGTGTTTAAATTCAGTATGTCTGGCTTGTCAAATTTGGCTGTTTCCTACGCTGTGCAACGAACTGCTTCAGGTTTCACAGTTCAACAATGGGATTACAGCACTGATGGAACCAATTGGTTTAATGCTGCAACCGTAGGCGCATTCCCAGCCTCATTTGCAGTTTCAAGCTTTTCGCTTGCAAGTGGCTTAAATAATGCGGCAACCGCCTACATGCGCGTCACCTTTACGGGTGCTACATCCGCAACGGGTAATAACCGCATGGACAACTTCCAATTCAATGCTGATGCAATTCCTGCACCTGGTGCAGCGGCTTTGATCGGCTTGGCTGGCTTGGTTGCCCGTCGTCGACGCTAAAAATAATAGTTTGGCAATATTCGCTTACTGATATGACCTAATGACAACGCCGCCTTCAACGGGCGGCGTTGTTGTTTTTGCCGCGCATGGCTGGAGACAATTTCATTTTGATGTGCCATGTTTGTGAAATGTCGCATGCAACGTTCTGAATGAACGCGGCTCTTCGGATACCTTCTTACGCATGTCCGTCACCGCAATCGCTTTCACCTTTCTTAGCATGGGCGCCTTTGCGTTTTTAATGTGGACACTGGTGCAAAAGCAGGAAAAAAACGATCCAAAGTTTGAGGAGAAATTGGCCGCCGATGACCGCCGCGCCAAGGCGAATAGGCAGGCGGCCGGCATGGAAGCTGGTGCGGCAACTGAGCAGGTTCCTAATCAGATTGCGCCGCAGTTGCCTACAGAACCGCCAAAAGACACGCCGTAACGTTTGTGACCAGTTTAAATGGCTCTTGAGGCGCTTACGCCAGGGTCGCCGCGTTGCCATCACGCAAAGTAAGCCGCTTCATGCGCATTTGACGCATTTCCGCCTGCAAACTGCGACCAGGACACGCCGTGTGCGCTGGCGCCCATTCCTGATGCGTCTTCACGCGCGAAACGGAGACGCCGTATTTGTTCATCATCACATTGAGCAGTTTTTCTAGCGCCGCAATTTGCTCATCGCTGGGGCTTTGCTCGTCAAAATTGCCAAGGCAGCAAATGCCTAAATTATTTTCGTTGCATTCTTTCACGTGGGCGCCTTGGTACTTAATGTCGCGGCCTTCCCACACGCGCCCGCCACGATCCACCACATAGTGATAGCCAATGTCGCCCCAACCCTTGCCGCGATGACCCGTGCGAATAAGTTCCACGCGCGAGGCGCTTGAGCGCTCATCCTTGGCAAGAAACGGACTCATTCCGTCGTGATGCACGGTGATGTATTTCACC
>CANJIC010000117.1 GCA_947474205.1 Planctomycetaceae bacterium
ATTGGAAAGTGTTCTGAGGTAATACTCGGGGTAGGCCTTTAACTTGTCGTTGATGGTTTCACGCGTGGATTGCGCGGCGGCGCGAAGGTCAAGCTGCGTGTTGTCGGCGGAGACAAAAGTTGCGTTGAGTTCGACTTGGCCTTTCCACTTGGGGGCGTTTGGATCTTCGGCGGGCGGAGCGGTCTGCAATATTCCAAGTACGTCTAGCGGCTTGGCGGGTTGAGCCCCGTCGGCGGCGGGCGCAGGCGGCGTGGCTGGCGCGGCAGGTGCGGCTGGGGCAGTTGCAGGCGGAGGTGTTGCCGCCGCGACTGCGGCATCGGCGGCGGGGGCAGAAGTTTTTGCGGCGGTCGCGTCGGTGGGCGCGGGCACAACTGGCGCTGGACCCATTTTTAAAATTGAGTCGCGTTTAATCTTTAAGTCCCCCAAATTTGGATGCTTGATTTCAACCACACCGTTGGCGTCGCTGATAAGCGTGCCGCGGATGACGTCGCCAGATTGCAGCGTAATGACAACTTCATCGGCCTTGGTTGGGTTTGAAAATACTGCGGAAAGCATTATGAAACAAACCAAAGTGTGAAAGAAGTTGCGCATGTGTGTCCTTTGTGCAAGTGGTGAATGAGAATGAGCCAACGGATGTGTGCAAGTGTCATGTGTGCCGAAGTGCGTCTATCTGCAGTGCGATTGGATTCTTTAAAGAAGATAGCGACACTTTATAAATCCGTGTTGCGCGGATTGGTATCGATCGCATTTTTTTTCTATCGGCCCGATCAATGTGTGTGAACGTGAGGTCGACTGAAATTAAAATTCCAATTTTAGGCCCGCGTATCCGCGAAAATCGTTCCCGTTAGAATTGCTGGCAGGTTGGCTTTGAAAATCATTTCGTAGTCCTGTGATTAAACTCAATCCGCTGAAAATATCCAATTTCATGCTCCACTCAAATCGGGTTTGCACAAAATAATTTTCAAAATTGGAGAGGTCGGGGGCGATATAAGTAGACAGCGATAATTTTTGACGCTCGCTGATTTGCCACCCTACGGCAAGTTCCGCGTAGCCGCTTGGTTGCGTGGTGTCGACGCCTCCAAATTCATGCGTGGCGCCCACTCCAAGTTTTCCTGTGAGCAATAAAAAATTTGGGTCGTCAAAAAAGCGATATCCCATTCCGCCCCAACCTTGAAGCCTATTTTCCCAACCTTGATTCGCGTCATATTGATATTGACCCTTTGCAAACCACAACCATGGAGTTGGATTGAGGAAGCGGTCGTACGTGATGTTGGTGAGCAAGTTGTTGTCGGTGACATTGCCAATGCCCGAGCCACTTGATGAGAGCGTTCGCAAGTAGTACTCGGCGTAGGCCTTGAATCGGTCATTCTCTGTTTCGTGCACGGCTTGCGCCGCGGTTCGTAAATCCAATTGCGTATTGTCGGCGGAGACAAATGTGGCGTTCAATTCAACTTGGCCTTTCCAATCCGAAGGGTTCTTTGCAATTGGGACCGCGGTTGGTTCAACATGCGCTGGTTCCGTGCGTAGCAAACTTCCGTTATCCAGCGCGCCAGATGAGTTGTTATAAAAATAACGCGAGCTGCCCGCGTGCGCCACGGATCGACTTGCCAATGCGTCGACATCGTTTGGAGCGGTGGACACGTATGTGACATCGGTGTCGATGGAGGGGTTGGTCAAACCGCTAAAAATATGCTTGTTTTGAATGACGGCGGGCGCGCTGGTGGACGCTGGGGTTGTGACTTGCGCATTGGCAATGGGCGTCATGTTGGTGATCAATGCGCGGTTGATTTTCAGATCGCCCAGAATGGCGTGCTTGATTTCAACCACTCCATTGGTCTCGCTGATCAAGGTGCCGCGAATCACCTCTCCAGATTGCAGCGTGATGCTGACTTCGTGGGCATGCGCCTGCGTGCACACGCACAAGGCCAGCCACAGTGAAAAGAAAATGGTCCAGGGCTTTTTCGGATTCATGCGCGCTACGCCTGTGGTTTTGGACAAGTTGAATTGGAGATGAAGTTGAAAAGATATCAAGTCAAGCAATACGTGTTGGTGTGTAGGATTGGGTCATGCCGGTGCATTCAGCGCTCAAAACACATCCGCTCTTTCGGGAGCCGCGCGAACTTATGGAGCGCGTGCATTGCCCAAGTTGTCGAGTTGGTTTTGCGCCAAGCGAGGTGTTGTTTGTGGCCGAGGATGCGCGGCTTGTGGGCGATCCAGTGGCTGGCCCCACGCAGCAGTTGCGATTTCTTCCCACGCGCTTTGATGTGGGCGGCGCGGCGCTTGATCCTGAGGGGGCGCGTTGCACGCGTGTGGCGTGTCCGCGCTGTCGAATTGAATTTCCGCGGGCCATGATTGAATTGCCTAGCGCGTTTATAAGCGTGGTGGGCGCGCCGGGCAGCGGCAAAAGTCATTTGCTTGCCGCCATGACGTGGGGGTTGCGCCGTGAACGGGCGCGCGCGGGCGCGTTCGTGGTGGACACCGAGCCAAAGTTGAACGCGCGCTTGCACCGCGACGAGAATATTTTATTTGGCGCGCTGGATTCAAATGAGCCCGTACGTTTGGCCAAGACGGAAATCGCTGGCGACGCGTTGTTGTATCGCACGGTGCGCGTGAAGGGCAAGGATGAAACGCTGCCGTTGCCGTTGATATTCACGCTGCATGTGGGCGCGGGTGGCGAACCATCAGAAGGCGCGGATGGAAGCAGTCAACGTTTGAGCGCCTTGCAAACAATTGAATTGCCAACAAACACATTGGACATAGTGGAACCAGCCAAGCGCGGCGCGTCGCTGGTTGTGTTGTACGACAATGCGGGCGAACATTTCTTGCCGGGCGCGGATGAATCGGCGCAACCAGTCACGCGCCACCTGAGCCAAAGCCGCGCCATTGTATTTGTGTTTGATCCAACGCAAGACGCGCGCTTTCGCGCAGCGGTGGGGATGGTCGACAATGGCGGCACGAACATTCGACAAGATTTAGTGCTTACGGAAACATTCGCGCGCGTTCGACATCATCGCAGTCGCCACGCCGCGGATAATTTGGATGTGCCGTTGATTCTTGTTCTTTCCAAAGCCGACGCGTGGAGCGCGGGCGCCAAAATAGATTTAATTGTTGAGCCGTATTTGCCAAATGGCGGACTTGATTTTGCGGCGCTGAAGAAAATGGATCGCGCGTTGCGGCCACTTTTGGAAAGCGCGTGCCCAGAATTTATGACCGCAGTGCGCGCAGCCACTTCGCGAGTGTTGATTGTTCCTTGCTCCGCGCTTGGACCATGCGCAACTCCTATTGTTGGCGCCGGTGTGCTTCAGGGTGCGGGCGTGCGTCCATCGGAAATTTGTCCGCAATGGGCAAGCGTTGCGTTGTTGACCGCTTTGCCATTGGAGGTCGACGCAATTGAAAATGCGCCGTTGTGGACATGAATTCAGAGTTGATTCACACGTCTCTTGCCCGCGGACTTGATGGTGGCAGTGGCTACACCGTGGCGGGCCGCACTGGCGGAATGCCACGGGCCATGTCGGACACATTGAGCCGACTTTCTGGTTTGCCCAACGCGTGGAGCGATGCAACCATTGAAGAAAAAATATTATGCGCGTTTCGAGAAGTGGAATGCGCGGGGCAACGCCTGGCGGTGCTGAGCCACATTGCTCCAAGTGGAATGGATTACACGGGGCGAACGAACAGACTTTCACATCATCGAGTGGTGGACACGCGCGCGATGCATGGTTCGGATCCGGCTGGTTTGCTAGAGGATGATTCGCTGTGGCTACGGGAATGGATTGGAGCGGCGCGCGAGTTAAGTGGTGGCGAATTGCCGGCGCGGTTGGCGCGTGAGGATGCGCCGCTTCACACTTGGGAACGTGTTTTTGGTGACGCGGGTTGGGCGGCCAGTGTTTTGGAAGTGGTTATGAAAAGTGGAATTGGCGTGTGGCTTGTGGTTCCAGCGCGCAGTAAAAAATTGCGTCTTTGCGCTGAAATGATGGCGCTTTTGCCCCAGGAGCAACGGTGGCAATTCACATTTGCCACGCGGCCCATTGCTCTTGGAAGTGACGCAAGCGTGAAAATATGTTTTGTGGATGAGCGCGAGCCGGAGTTGGCGGCGCACAATGAAACGAGCGCGTGGATTATTCGAGTTGGAAGCGGAATGTTGTCACGCGCGCCTGAAGGCGCGTTGGCGCAACGCGCGCGGCTTGGTCATGGCGAGCACGTGGATGTACGGATCAATATCGCCGCAGCAAGTTTGCTGCCAGAACTTGCTGTGGCGAATCAGTCGCACATTGAAAAAAACATGGGCGAGGTTGTTGATTGGAAAGCGCCGGCAACTTTGAAGCCTCCGCATGAACGTGACTTTGATTCCGCGGCGTTATCACGCGAAGACGTCGCCGTTGGCCAACAAGAAAAACAAAATTCACAGGCGGCGGTGATAGAAGTCCGTCGTCTGGTGGAAAAATCCACCAACAGTGGGGTGTGGAAATGGTTCGCAGCGCTATTCATCATCATTGGCGCGTTGGTGTGGCTCGCCATTGGAAATGGAGGCGCCACGTGAACATGAATGACCGCGAAGTGGTGGAGGCGATTCGCCAGTTGGTGTTGCGCCCGCAACCCGATCCGATTGTGGTGGCGCAAATGTCCCAAGAATTTGCTTGGCAAGTGAATGACATGAATAAAAATTTATCTCGATGCCACCGTTGGATTCTTGCGGGGCTCTATGCCGAAGCCGTAAGTTTTGGAGAGGCTTTGGATTTAGCCAAATCAGCATCACGCTTGATGCTTGAAGGCATGTTCGCGCAGTGGAGCGAATTGTGCCGCGTGTGCAAGGTTGGCGCACCGCCGCACATTGATCAAGGTTTGCTTGAAGCCTACGCAGACGCATGGTCGCGCTTTCACTCTTTGGGAGCGACGGAAGCCCGGCACCGTTTGTTGTCGTTGCAACGCGCGCCGTTGGTTGAGCGCTTAGAAGTGTTGGGGAAGTTGGTTGATCTGGATTCAAGAAATCCTGAATGGTTGCGTTCCGTCAGGCGTCTGCAACGCGAAGCGTCCGCGGGGTTGGTGCAAATTGTGGATGTGGCGTTGCGCGAAAAAGACGACGCGTTGGCAATCACGGTGTCGCAATTGGTGGACGCATGCGCAGGCGCGTTTGGCGAGCACCAAGAAATACTTGGGCGTTTGCGGGAATTTGCGCTTGCAGGCAAGGCGAGGATCGCCGGCAAAGCCGCACGCGATGCGTGCCACGAAATGCATGCGGCCGCAACAGCAATGAATCTTGACGCATTGCGCGAGGCAAGTTTGCGTTGGCAAGCCGCTATTTGTGAGTTCCAGCCGGCTGAAGATCTGCGACAGTCAGCGGCCGCGAGTTTGCAACTACTGGACGCGCAACGCTTGCGTGAGCAACGGGAAAAGAATCAACGCGATGCGATTGGCCGCTTGGAGTTGGCGCTGGATCAAGCGAAGTCTTTCGAGGC
Organism: Planctomycetaceae bacterium; assembly: GCA_947474205.1. The sequence continues at coordinate 5,457 of CANJIC010000117.1, forward strand.
GATACAGATATGCGTGAGTGCCGCGCGCGACGTTGACGCCACGGTGCCGCCGCAACTGAGTTTGCGAATTGCGGCCATCAAGGACTCCCATCAAGCCGCGGTGCGCAGAACATTTGCGCGCAGAAGCGTGGGATTGATCATGACCACTGTCGTGCTTGCCGCCGCCGCATGGTGGGTTGTGCAGTGGCAGGGATCTTTAGAACAGGTCAACACAATTGCGCGCGAAGTGGACGCAATGTTGCTTGCTGGAGAACCCGACACCGCGCTCAAGACGCTGACAAGTTGGAAAGAGTCGCATGCGGAATTGTCCAGCGCTTCACAAGTGCAAGCGGCTAGCGCCAAAGTTGACGCGGCTCTGGCCAAGGAGAAATCGGAAATAGTGTTGGCGCAGGAGGCGATTGATCGCGCGCATGTATTGGCGCAAAGCAAGGCGTTTCCCGCTGAATTTGAGAAGGTGGCCGCGGAGTTGAAACAAATGTCCACGCGCGCGCCTCAATCAATTCGGGCGCCGTTGCTTGCCGCGGCTGATCAATTAACAAGTCAAGCGCAGGTCAGTCGCACGGTTTCGCTTGATCAAGCGCGCGCGGAGTTCATGCGATTGGAGTCACTACTGAACGCGGTTGCTCCATTGACCGCCGTCGAGCAAGTTGACCCGGCGTCGTTGACACGGCGCGCCGCGGAATATCAGTCCGTTGTGGACGCCGCTCAAATGGCCGCGATCGCCGCCGCGAGCAATCGTGACGCGCAGGCGATTGCGCAATCATTGCAAGGCTTGGCGCTGAACGCCGCGCGCTTGCGTGAGAAAGCAGAGCAAAATGCAAAGCTGTACAGTGA
>CANJIC010000118.1 GCA_947474205.1 Planctomycetaceae bacterium
ACAATGCTAGAGGAGCCGACAAAGCTTCCCGCGACGGACCCGCTGAAAGGTCCACCCAAGGTCCCATGAAACCTGTCGCCACCAAAGTTCTTCCCACGGGGCAACTGCGTGGCACCACCGTCGATCCGCAGCGCACGCTTGCGCGCGTGGCCATTGTGCGCGGCAAAGGATTGATGCTTGGCGAAGAGGCGATTTTAGAAATCACGCCAGCGCCGCCTGGCACCGGAATTATTTTTGAGCGCGTGGACTTGAATCCAACCGTGACCATTCCCGCGTTGGTCACGCATGTGTTGCCCAAGCCACGTCGCACCACATTGCGCGGTGGCGATGTCACCATTGACACCATTGAACATTGCATGAGCGCGCTTGCGGGCCTGCGCGTTGACAACGCCATTCTGCGTTTGCATGGACCAGAGTTGCCTTGCGGCGATGGCAGCGCGCTTCCATTTGTGCACCCCATTTGCGAAGCTGGCTTGGTTGAACAAGACGCGCCGCGACGCGTGTTCCGTTTGCGTGAGGCCATTGTTGTGGAGGACGATGACTCCATGATCGCCGCGTTGCCGCGCGACGGCGAGGGAATGGAAATTTCCTACGACTTGGACTACGGCGCAAAAGAGCTCAGAATACCGCGTCAAACAATGGTTTTTGATCCCACGCGCAGCGACTATTCCACGGACATTGCGCCGGCGCGAACATTTAGTTTGCAAGAAGAGGCCGAGGCCATTTGGGCCGCAGGCTTGTGCCGCCATCTCACGGTGCGCGACGCGTTGGTGATTGGCGACAACGGTCCAATTGAAAATACGTTCCGCTTTAGCGATGAACCCGTGCGCCACAAATTACTGGATGTGCTTGGCGATTTATATTTAGCGGGTCGTCCCGTGCAGTGCCGCATTGTTGCGCACCGCAGTGGCCACGGATTGAACCGTCAAATGTGCCAGCGACTTCTGCGCGCCATGAAGGCCGCGGACTTGGCCGAAAGTTTGGTGGCTGGCCAAGCCATGGACGCGCGCGCGATTCAAAAAGTTTTGCCGCACCGCTATCCAATGTTGTTGGTCGATCGCGTTGTTGAAATGGACGCCAACCGCCGCGCCGTTGGCGTGAAAAATGTCACCATGAACGAGCCGTTTTTTCAAGGCCACTATCCTGGCATGCCCATCATGCCGGGCGTGTTGATTGTGGAGGCCATGGCGCAGTTGGGCGGGCTTATGCTTAGCCAAACTCTGGAACATTCAGGCCGCGTGGCCATGCTGCTGAGTTTGGACCGAGTGAAATTGCGTAAACCCGTTGTTCCAGGCGATCAATTGGTTCTAGAAGTTGAAACAGTGCGCGCCAACGCCCGAACCGCCTCAGTAAAATGCCGCGCCACGGTGGGTGGAAAATCCGCTGCAGAGGCTGAAATTCGCTTTATGATGGTGGATTCCACCGAAGCCTGATCATTTATTTTTACAACATTCTTTATGACCAAAATTCATCCCACCGCCATTATCGATCCATCCGTCAAACTTGCCGCGGGCGTGACTGTTGGACCTTGGTGCGTCATTGGTCCAGAGTGCGACATTGGAGAGGACAGCGAACTGGTCAGCCATGTTCATATGGATCGCTACACGCGCATTGGCCGCGAGAATGTGTTGCACCCGTTCACCATTGTTGGCGGTCCGCCCCAAGATAAAAAATTTGCCGGCGAGCGCACCACGCTTGAGATGGGCGACCGCAACCACATTCGCGAGTTCGCGTCCATTCATCGCGGCACTGGCAATGGAAGTGGCGTTACAAAAATTGGTAGCGACAACTTGATCATGGGCTGCGTGCACATTGCGCACGATTGCCAAATTGGTTCGCATGTCGTTCTTTCCAACAACGCCATGTTGGCGGGACATGTCACGGTGTGCGACTACGTGAATGTTGGTGGCGGTTGTGGGTTGCACCACTTTGTGCGCCTGAACACGTGCGCATTTCTTGGAGCCATGGCGCGCGTAAGCAAAGATGTTCCGCCGTACATGATTGCCGAGGGCAATCCCGCCGAGGTGCGCGGGCACAATGCAATCGCCATGAAGCGCCGCGGATTTGCCGACGCCGAAGTGGACGCCATGAAGGAGGCTTACAAGCGCCTCTTCCGCGATCGCGGCGGAAGCATTATGGAAAAAGTGAGCAAATTGCGGGCGGAATACCCTACTTTTACAAGTATTGCGCAAGTGTGCGACGCCGTGCTTGAAGCTGGCGAAGGAACGCATGGCCGCTCGCAAGAGGCGTTGCGTCCTGACGACAAGCGAAACCATCCATCCGTCGCCGCGGCGGCTTCCACTGTTCATAAAAAATAATCCACGCGAGCACCCACCATGAGTTCAGATAAAAAAGATGCGCGATTGCAAGAGCAAATGGAGAAGACCGAAGCCGCGCTTCGACGTGGCCAATGGTTTGAAGCTGAACGACTTGCGCAACGCGCCATGGAAATGGCGCGGCGTAGTGAGAACTTTGGCGCCATGGCGCGCATTTGCATGCCGCTGCAAGAGGCTCGTCGTCAACGCGTGCAAGCCGCGCTTGATCTGAAAAAAATCCGCGTGTTGTACGAAGGCAACATGGAAGAAATTAAAGTTGAGTCTGGTTGCTACTTGGTCATGCCCATGCAACTTGTTGGCGCGGACGCGCGTCGGCTTCGCTTGGCCGCGCTGCGAGATGAGAAACCCGCCACTGTGATTTGCTGCGAGCCACCCAACTTGCGCGGCAAGTGGCCCATTGTTGCCATAGGCGTGGTGACTGTGCGCGCCTATGTGGACCCGCCAGAAAATGAGAAGAAGCCCACCATGAAGTGGTATGTCAGCGCCATGGAAGCGCTAGGCGACGCGGGCTTGACCGGCTCGCACGTGGATTCCGGCATGGACCTTGATAGGCAAATTGATGCTGTTTTAGGGCTTTTAGACTCTGTTCCAGATCATGAAGGTTTGCACCACGTGTTGGCGGACATGTGCCGCGAAGCCGAAAAAGGTTTTGAACGCAGCGAACCAGCGGGCCTTTCGGAACTTGACGATGAACTTGCTCTAGAAGACGAAACACAAAACGACGATCAAGGCGAATAATTTTCGCGAATGAATTTGGGCGAATTATTTTTGGCGAATTATTTTTGGCGAATAATTTTTAAATCGCGTGTGACCACGCGCACGTTTCCATGTTGACGCTTGTGCCAATGCAACCGTTGCATGAAACCGCAAGCGCCGCGATCGCCTTCAACTCCAATCAAGTCCCTCTTGCAAACCGCGACCCAGTCGACGCGCGCCTGTTGCTTCAATGACATATGCGTCTTCAACGCGCACGCCGCCAACGGCTTTGCAATACAAGCCGGGCTCAATGGTGATCACATCGCCGGCAACCAACGGCAAACCGCCGCGGTCCATCAGCGGCGGCTCATGCACATCAAGGCCAAGACCGTGTCCAGTTCCGTGCACCATGCCACACCAAGAATCGGGCGCATCAACTGGCGGAGTGCCGCTGTTGAAACCATGCTCGTGAATCACGCGCAAGGTTTCGCCGTGCACATCGCTGCCAGTGGCTCCAACTTTGGCGGCGCGCACCGCAGCGGCCTTGGCTTGCACAACAGCTTTGTGCATTTTTTCTGCTTGCGGCAAAACCTTGCCATGCACCACGGTTCGGGTGCAATCGCCCCAATATCCGCTGCTTTTTGACTTTGGAAAAATATCCACCATGACCAATTCACCAGTGCGCAACACGCCATCGCCATCATGGTGGCAGTCGGCGCCTTGCGCGCCACCCGCAACAATGGAGCGCGGGTTTTCAAATCCATGGCGCGCAAAAAACATATCAATCTGGCCGCGCACGCGCTCGCTAGTCAGTGGCGCGCCTTCGTGAACCAACTCGCCGTTGGCATTCACGCCCGCGCGCGCAATCAACCTGCACGCCAACTCAATCGCTTCCTCGGTGGCGCGTTGCGATTCATCCATGGCTTTCAACTCCGCCGCGTCCTTGCTGCGGCGCGCCGATTGAAACAATTCCAAATCGCAGCGCACGGAAATGCCCGCGGCCATCAGCACATGCATGAACACTCCAGGAAATGTGCGGTCACACACCGCACGCTTCACGCCCGCGCGCAACAGGCATTGCGCCAATGCTTGCGCCGTCGCAACATCGCGCTCGCCAGACAAGCCCGTCGCCGGAGCAAATTCACTGGGCGAAGCAAACACATCCGCGCGCGCGTGTTGCCTGGCACGATCCAGTTCTATGTCGCGCACAATCAGCGTTCGCTTACGCGCGCCATTGGCCGCGCAAATATCAGCAAAAGCCAGCGGATCGCCCACACGAAAGCGTGTCTGGTGAAACAGCGTCATATTTGTTGCGGAAATGCCGCCCATGACAATGGCTTCGTCGTTGGAGATCATAAAAGTATCGTAAACGCAACTTACGTTTCAGTCCGCCACCAATTCGCTCATTGACTCGCCTTGCTTTGATTTCCTCATTGAAGCGCACAATTACGCGCAACTTCCCGCGCGCTCGCAACCACGCTTGCAACTTGTCAACGCAACCAAATCACGCGCGCTTACAAAAGCGCTTGCTCGCGCAACTGAATTCAGCTCCGCGAAATTCGCCTGTGCTTAAACTTGGTTGGAACGCTGTCGGGGCCCGCGCCATTGCGCTTGCGGTGATCGGATTCGTACTCGCTCCAGCCGCCGTGATAGAAAAACAATTTTCCATCGCCTTCAAAAGCAAGAATGTGCGTGGCCACGCGGTCCAAGAACCAGCGATCATGGCTGATGCACAGCACCGTGCCCGCAAAGTTCTGCACCGCCTCTTCCAGCGCACGCATGGTGTTCACGTCAATGTCGTTGGTGGGCTCGTCAAGCAAAATAACATTGGCGCCGCTGGTCAGCATGCGCGCCAAGTGCACGCGGTTGCGCTCACCACCAGAAAGAACGCCAACCAACTTCTGCTGCTCGGTGCCGCCAAATCCGTAGCGACTGACATACGCGCGGCTATTCACCGTGGCGCTGCCCAACTTAATTTCCTCAACACCCCCAGAAATCGCCTGCCAAACGCTGTCTTTATCGCTAAGCGTGTCGCGCGTTTGCTCCAAATACGCAAGCTTGACAGTCTCGCCAATCTTCAAAGTTCCGCCGTCTGGCTTCTCTTGCCCGGTGATCATGCGAAACAGCGTGGTCTTGCCAGCGCCGTTGGGCCCAACAATTCCAACCACCGCGCCTGGCGGAATTAAAAAGTTCACATCATCAAGCAACGCGTTGTCGCCAAAGTTCTTGCTCACTCCAATAGCCTCAACCACCACCGTGCCAAGCCGCGGCCCCGGCGGAATATAAATTTCAATCTCCTTAATCTTCATCTTGGAGTCTTCATTCAACATCTGCTCGTAACTGGCCACGCGCGCCTTGCTCTTGGTCATGCGCCCCTTGGGATTCTTGCGAATCCAATCCAACTCACGCGCCAACGCCCGCTGCCGCTGACCCTCTTGCTTGGACTCCAGCGCCAAACGCTTCTCTTTCTGCTCCAACCAACCCGTGTAGTTGCCCTTATAAGGAATGCCCTCGCCACGATCCAACTCCAAAATCCAAGTCGCCACGTTGTCCAAGAAATATCGATCATGCGTAACCGCAATCACCGTGCCCTTGTATTGCTGCAAATGATGCTCCAACCAATCCACGCTCTCCGCGTCCAAATGGTTGGTGGGCTCGTCCAACAGCAAAATATCAGGCTTTTTCAGCAATAAACGACACAACGCCACGCGCCGCTTCTCGCCACCCGAACATGTATTTAAAGGTTGATCCGCCGGCGGGCAACGCAGCGCATCCATTGCCATTTCCAATTGATGATCAACCGTCCACGCGTCAAACTTCTCCAGTTGCTCTTGCACCACGGCCAGGCGATCCAATGTTTTCTCCATCGCTGCATCATCAAGTGGCTGCGCCAACTTCTCATTCAGGCGATCAAACTCCGCCAACAAATCAAAGGTGCCCTGCGCGCCTTCACGAACCAACTCAAGCGCGGTGCGCGTCTCGCCAAGCAATGGTTCTTGCTCTAAATAGCCCACTTCGTAGCCATTTGCCGCCCAAATCTTGCCGTCATACACCTTGTCCACGCCGGCCATTAATTTAAGCAGCGTGCTTTTGCCTGAGCCGTTCAACCCCAGCACGCCAATCTTTGCACCGTAATAGTAAGACAGCGACACGTCCTTCAGAATGACACGCTTGTCAATTTCCTTGGTCACGCCAGTCATGGAAAAAATGACTTGCGTTGTTTCGTTGCCTGTTGTTGGAGCGGC
>CANJIC010000119.1 GCA_947474205.1 Planctomycetaceae bacterium
ACATCAAAGGATGCGATATCGTCCGGCAAGTTGGTCAACTTTTCGCCAGCCACATTCGGCGCGTCGTTGAGATTGCGGCGATAGAGATTGGTGACGCCATCACGCTCCGATAGCATGAGATATTGATTGGGTCCGCACCATTTCGATTGCCCATCATTCCCCGCAAAATCCGTCAGCTTTGTGAAGGCTTGATCAAGTGGTTTGTTTGCGTCAAACAGCCAAACATCGCGCTGATCCGAACCGCGATATCCGCGCCGCGCCCAAGAACTTCCACCTCGCTCAAATAAAAATTGGCCTTTGCCATTGGGCGACATGTTGGCGCCAAACGCTTGATTTACACGTGTGATTCGCCCACCACTTGCGGCAACTGAATAGCAGCGGGGCACCCGATAGAAATCACCCTCGCGTGAGGAGTCAAAATAAATTGTGGCAACGCCGGCCTCATTGTTGGCGAACGCGCTGAGCGAGCACGGCGATTCACCAAAGGTGATCTGAGTTGCCGCGCCACCTGTCGCGGGCATGGTCCAAATATTTCTGTAGCCATCGCGCGAACTTTCAAACGCAATCGTCGCGCCGTCCGGACTCCAAGCTGAACGGGTTTCATCGGATGGATGATTGGTGATGCGGACCGCGTTGCTGACAACCAAATTTGGAGCCAGCCACAAATCGCCTTGCCATGAAAACACAATGCTTTGACCGTTGGGACTGATCGATGGCCAGCGCGGCAGGTCTACATTGGCTGCCGCCGCCACAGAAGTGATCAGTGCGCAAATCAAAACATGAATAGAGAGAAGTTGTATTTTCATGGATAAAAGCCTTTGGAAATGGGTGAAATGCCAATTTACCCATTCTGTGTGCCCAGGGTTACATAATTTCATCAAAAATGTTATTGGAATTCTTGCTTTTCATGAATTCATATTTGACTGTGTAGTCCGTAGAGATGGTGACTGCAATCCGCAGTGCCAATGAAAGGAAAGGGAGTCATGGAAAATAGCAACGGTCAAGTTCAAAAAATCGCAATTCAGCCTGGAGAGGTCGGTTCCAAGTTGGAGCATTTGCGCGGCATCTTGTCAAAGCTTCAGCAAACAATGGAGGCGCGACGCGATGAGCGAATGGGTCGCAAGCCAACTCCGCCAGCGCCACAAAACATTGCGTTTCCAAAGCCTGCCACAACGACTTCAACTAGCGGCAAGCCACGCGCAACACCAAAATCGCTGAGCGAGTTTGAGGCCGCATTCGCTCGCCTGACAAGTAGGCAAGCGAGTTAACCAAGCAATTAAGGTTAGTCCGAAGGGGGTCATCGAGTAACGGCGTAGGCTGTAGCGTGTACATTCCGCTCCCCATGCGCCCAGACTCCTTGACCTTTCTTCGGACTTTACTTGATACCCCAAGCCCTTCTGGTTACGAAAGGGCTGGCCAACAAGTGTGGCTTTCATATGTTCGGCCATTCGCCGATCGCTGTTGGAACGACGCCTACGGAAATTGTTTCGCCAGCATTGAGCCCGTCAAAAGTGGCAAGGATGTTTTCACGGTGGCGCTGTGCGGCCACGCCGATGAAATTGGTTTGATGGTGAACTTCATCGACCCCAACGGTTTTGTGTATTGCAAATCCATTGGTGGCATTGACGCGGGAAGTATTGTTGGCAAGCGCGTGCAATTTATGAGCTCGGTGGATGGCGTTGCGAATCCTGTTGTTGGTTTGATTGGCGCCACCGCGATTCATTTGCAAGACAAAAGTAATGAAGGCAAAATGCGCAAGTTGCACGAGTTGTATGTGGACATTGGCGCCAAGGATTTTGCGGCCGCGCAAGCGTTGCTGAATATTGGCGACCCCGGCGTGTTCATGGATCAAAGCATGTTGATGGGTGATGGCTTGATCGTGGCGCGCGGTTTGGATAATCGCATTGGAACATTCGCCGCGGCGGAAGGTTTGCGATTGATCGCCGAGAAGCGCTCTGAATTACATGTGCGCGTGGTTGCGGTCAGCACGGTGCAAGAGGAAGTTGGCTTGCATGGCGCCAGCATGATCGCGGGTTCGCTCAATCCAAATGTTGCGCTGGTGACGGATGTTGGTCACGCCACGGATAGTCCGGGTATCAATCATCCGCAGCATGGACATTTTAAATTGGGTGGTGGACCAAAAGTTTCTGTGGGAGGCGCGTCGCAACCAGAAGTGGCCGCGCGCATATTTGAGGTGGCCAAAGCCAAGAATATTGTGGTTCAACGGGCCGGTGCGGCGGGTCGCACGGGCACGGACACCGACGCGATTTTTGTGAAAGGTGGCGGAATTGCAAGCGGTTTGGTGAGTTTGCCCATTCGCTACATGCACACCACGGTTGAAATGACGGCGCTGAAAGATTTGGAGCAGATCGCTGAAATTTTCGCAGGGTTCGCCTTAAGTCTTAAGGGCAACGAAGTGTTCGCTCCGCAATTATAAGAGTGGCGCTTTGGGTAGACTCATTTGGTCATGTTGAAATTTGTCCGCGAAGCCTTTCGAGATATTAAAAACACCGGCAGCGTGTGGCCGAGTAGCCCCGCGCTTGCCAACGCTATGACCAAGGGATTGGCCGCTCGTACTGGTAAGCGGCGCGTGCTTGAAGTTGGTCCAGGCACTGGTCCGTTCACAAAAAAATTGCTGAAAGATTTGCGCGCCGGCGACCATTTGGATGTGGTGGAAATGAACGAACTTTTTTGCGACGCGCTGGAGAAAAAAATTCTGGGGCCATTTCGAAGGTCGCATTCAAAGATTCATGTTGAGTTGCACCAGGGAAGAATTGAGGACGCGCAGCTTGACGGTAACTATGACTTGATCGTGTGCGGCTTGCCATTCAATAATTTTCCGCCCACGCTTGTGCGCGCCATCTTTAAGGACCTTATGGAATTATTGATTGATGGCGGCGAGTTGGTGTACTTTGAATACGCCGGCGTGCGCGTGATCAAAGGGACTTTGGTGGGTTCCAAGGGAAAGAAGCAGTTGAAAGAAATCCGCGGAATTCGCCGAGAGTTGTTCAAGGCGCATGATGGTCGGCAGCAACTTGTCATGGCAAATCTTCCGCCCGCGCTTGCGGTACGTTTGCGCAAAGCGGCGCTTCCGGTTGGGGCGGGTCGATCTTGAACAAGGAAGTGTGTCTGCATGGCGTGGGTCAATGAAAACTTTTTGAAATTAAGCGCGGGTTATTTGTTCCCGGAAATCGCGCGGCGCGTGAAGGTGTTTTGCGACGCTAATCCAGAGCTTGCAAAAAAAGTAATTCGCTGCGGCATTGGCGACGTCACCGAGCCGCTTCCCGAAGTGGCCGTGGCGGCGCTGCGTGAAGGCGCAGAAGATTTGGCTGTTCGCGATCGCTTTCAAGGCTATGGACCTGCGACTGGTCACGAGTTTGCGCGCGCGGCCATTGCCCAAAGCATGTTCCGCGAGCGCGGCGTTGACATTGCCAACGACGAGATTTTTCTTTCCGATGGAAGCAAGCCAGACGCGAGCCATTTTCTGGAATTGCTTGGCAGTGGAAATGTGATCGCGGTTCCTGATCCGGTGTATCCGGTGTATGTGGACACCAATGTCATGGCGGGCAACACTGGCGCAATGAAGAACGGACGTTACGAAGGTTTGGTGTACGTGAATGCCACGCCGGAGAATGGATTTGTTCCAGAGCCGCCTTCGCAAGCAGTGGATGTGGCGTATTTATGCTCGCCCAACAATCCAACAGGGGCGGCTATGAATCGCGACTCGCTGACGCGTTGGGTGAATTGGGCCTTGGCCAATGACACGCTTCTTTTGTTTGACGCGGCGTATGAGGCGTACATTCGCGATGGCGACATGCCGCGCAGTATTTTTGAGATTCCTGGCGCCAAAAAATGTGCGGTGGAATTTCGCAGCTTCTCAAAAAATGGCGGATTTACCGGGCTTCGATGTGGTTTTACTGTTGTGCCAAAAGAATTGACCGGGCGCGCGCGTGATGGCAAGAGAATTTCATTTCACGATTTGTGGTCGCGCCGCTGGAGCACATGCAGCAATGGCGTGAGTTGGCCGGTGCAAAAAGCAGTGGCTGCGTTGTGCACTCCGTTGGGTGAAAAACAAATGACGGCGCTGTGCGATTTCTATTTGGCCAACGCCGCCATTCTTCGCAACGCCATCGCCGCGCAAGGGCTTCAAGTGTGGGGCGGACAGAACGCGCCGTATGTGTGGCTGAAATGCCCGGCGGGTCTTTCAAGTTGGGACGCGTTTGACTTGCTGCTAAGTGAGGCGCAGTTGGTCACCACACCAGGCGCTGGCTTTGGAAATTGTGGCGAAGGTTTTTTGCGCGTGAGCGCGTTTAATTCGCGCGCCAATGTGCAGGAGGCTGGCAAGCGACTTGCATTGCTGAGCGCGGCGGCGTCAAAGCGCTAACTGCGCTGGCGTTCAGAAACGGATTGCGCTCTTGTTCAAACATGGACTGCGCTCGCGTTCAAAAAACGGACTGCTTGTGCCACCATGTTGGCGCAGGCGCGCGGGCTCGGCGATCAGCACGCGCGTGGATTAAAATTTATAACTAGCGAATACGCCAAGCACAAGCGATGTTCCGCCATCCTCGCTACCGATGAAATTGTTGGAACTGTCATACAGTTTCAATTGATTCATAACGGCCGCGCCCGCTAGAAAATCAACGCGAAACTGTGGAACAGGTTTCCACTCCAGTCGTCCATACATAGTGATTTGCTGCTCAAGTCCGGCGCCATTGGCAAGGGGAGCGCTGTCGTCAAGGCGAAACATTCGGTATTCCCAAGCGCCGCCAAGCGCCGCATTGAACTGCGTTGAAAGTTCCTGAACAAGTTCCAATCCCACAAATGGATTCGCCTCAGGTCCGCGCACATTGGAAATTCGCAAACCTTTTTTAATTTCCCAATCAACAATTGGAACTGGAACCACAAGCACGGAATTATTCAGTTGGCCCTTGGCCAACAAGCCAAGTCCAAGCACATGCGTCTCGTCAAAGGCATAGCGGAAATTCACCAACGCGCCGCCGGTGATGGTCTTGCCAGCGCTGGCATTAGATTCGCCTGACATTTGCAGCAATGGCGCCGCGCCGACGGACCAGTGATCATTGAGTCTTATGTCAAAGCGCGGAAGAATGCCCAACGTTTCCACATTGTTCCAAGCGGCGGTGGCAAACACACTGTTGCCCGTGAAGTTGTAGTAGTCATATTCATAGGCAACACCTACGGAAAGCGTGACAGTTTCCGTAAGCGTGTAGCGACTTGAAATTCCAAAGAACGCGCGGTCGGCGGTATAGGAGCCACTGCCTTCAATGGATGTATTGAATTGATGGCTGTAGCCACCGGATATTTTTAAATTGTTGTCTGGCTTTTCTACTGGTGGCGCCGCTGGCGTGGTGAGTGGCGTTGTTGAGGCTGGCGTTGTTGTGACTGGTGTTGTTGCGGCTGGCGTTGTTGCGGTTGGCGTTGTTGCGGTTGGCGTTGCTGCGGCTGGCTTTGTGGCAGGAACTGGTGGTTGCGTTGTTGTGGTAACTGGCGCGACTTTGGCTGGCGTCGTGGGCGCAGGCTTATTGTCGCCGCCAATATTTTGCGCAAGGGCGGAGCCGGTCAACAAGGTGAAGGTTGTGAGGTACATATAATTGCGCATTATTTTTTGCTTCCTACGGTTTGCGTTTCAGAACGAATATCAGCGGGAGTGGTCTCAAGAAGATTTTCTAAAATACCATCTGTGGTTCGGCCCTCGGCCTCGGCCTCGAAGTTCAGCAACATGCGATGACGCATGGCCGGCAGCAGCGCGGGGCGCACATCTTCAAAGGTGACTTGCGCGCGACCAGCAAGCAACGCATGCACTTTGCCCGCCAAAATAAGCGCCTGCGCGGCGCGCGGACTTGCGCCAAAGCGCACAAATTGGTTCACCATTGGCGTTGCAAATTCACTCTTTGGATGCGTGGCTAGTGTGAGGCGCACCGCGTAATCCTGCACGGCCGCATCCACGCGCACTTTGCGCACCAGCTTTTGATACGCGATGATTTGTTCCGCGCCAAGCACTGCTTCCACTTTGGCTTCAACGCCGCTTGTGGTGCGCTGCAAAATAGTGGTGAGTTCCGCGCGCGAACTGTAGCCCACAAGCAACTTGAAAAAGAATCGATCCAGTTGCGCCTCTGGCAAGGGATAGGTTCCCTCTTGCTCAATTGGATTTTGCGTGGCCATGACAAGAAACGGCGGCTCCAACGGGTGCGTCACTCCGCCAACAGTCACGCTGCGCTCTTGCATGGCTTCAAGCAGCGAACTTTGCGTCTTGGG
>CANJIC010000120.1 GCA_947474205.1 Planctomycetaceae bacterium
GAACGCGTTTTGGCGAATGATCCATATGCAAAGCAATACACGGTGAAAGAAGGCGATTCGCTTTCAAACATTCGCAAGTCCCTGAACTTGGATTGCGAGTGGAGATTTCTTCAGCGCATCAATCATTTGCCCACCGAACGGTCCATTCGCATTGGCCAAGTTTTAAAAACACCAACTGGCGCTTTTCACGGTGAAGTTCGCAAGAGTGAATTCCGTCTGAACATTTTCGAAGGCGACGGACCTGGTCGAGTAATGGTGGCGAGCTATCCAATTGCGCTGGGCGAATTCAACAGCACTCCAACCGGCGCGTTCGCCATTCGTCCGCGCAGCAAACTCATCGATCCAGAGTGGCGCAATCCCCGCACGGGTCAACATTTTCAAAGCAATGATCCGGCGAATCCAATCGGCGAGCGTTGGATTGGTCTCAAGGGAATCGAGCCGCACAATAAAGACTTCGAGGGATACGGCATCCACGGCACCACCGACATCGCGTCAATTGGCAAACAAGCAAGCATGGGTTGCGTGCGCATGTTGCCGCAAGATGTCGAGGTGGTGTACGAGTTGCTGACCGAGCCAAATTCGATCGTGACAATTGCGCCGTGACAATGAGCGAAGCGTGTAGTTTGCAATTGACAGCGTAAGAGTTGCAAAATTTTTGTTGTGAAAGCGCCCGAAGCGCTTGATTGCAAATGACCTTGTCATTTCTGCGGACTTGCCGTGGCGCAAACTCTTGAATACAAAATTCCCATGCGCATGCGTGGCATTCACGCATCACGCTTCTTCCCGCTACGATTTTGAAATGCCCAAGCCAGAATGCCTTGAATTTTTTGACTCGCCCAGCGACACGCCATTTGTGATTGAGCACATCAGCGAGGAATTCACCAGCGTGTGCCCCAAGACCGGCCACCCCGACTTTGGAAATGTCACGCTGCGCTACGAGCCCGCGGCCGTGTGCGTGGAATTAAAAAGCTTGAAGATGTATTACCAAAGTTTCCGCAACGACGGCATTTTTTACGAGGCCGTGACCAACCGCATTCGCGACGACTTGGCCAGCGCCATGAGTCCACGCTGGATGCAAATCATCACTGACTGGAAAGGCCGCGGCGGAATCCGCAGCCGCATTATTGCCACGCATGGAAATGTTCCAGCGGCGTGGGTGAAATAAATTGCGATCCGCATGACGCACCTGCTCGCAGAAAGTTTGTTGCACACATGCACGCCGTTCGCTCTGCGCTTAAGCGGCAACTTTGGTATTCGCTGGTACGGCCTTGCCTACGCTGGCGGATTTTTCGCTGGGTGGTTGCTCATGCGATGGCTGGCCGCGACGCACCGCTCGCCCATGACAAAAACACAAGTGGGAGATTTTCTCACATGGGCCGTGATGGGCGTGATTGTTGGCGGACGCGTTGGCCATGTTGTGTTCTACGACCACGCACTGCTGTACACATTCACCAGCGAGTTTCCATTTTGGGGATTGCTATTTATTCATCGCGGCGGAATGTCCAGCCACGGCGGAATCATTGGCGTGGTGCTTGCCGCGTGGTGGTGGTGCAAACGCAACGGAATGTTGTTCACGCACGTAGCGGATATGGCTGCGTGGGCTTGCTGTATTGGCCTGGGCCTGGGTCGCTACGCCAACTGGATTAACGGCGAATTGTGGGGAAAACCATTGCCGGTCGCAATGCAAGTGGACAGCCCGTGGTGGAGCGTGAAGTATCCGGAAGAATTGTTGCGCCCAGGCGTGATCAGCGACACAACGCTGACCATGCTGAAACCACTTGTTCCAATGTCAAGCGAAACCGTTGCGGCGGGCATGCAAATTTCACCCATTCCAGTTGCGGGCGCGATTGGGCGCGGTGACACTTTGGAAATGCTGTACGCCGCATGCTATGGCGGTGATGTTGTGGTGCGAGAAAAAGTGGCGCCGTATTTAACCGCCTACTACCCAAATAATTTTCTGCAAGCCATCAGTGACGGCGTGGTCTTGTTCGCGCTGCTTTGTATTGTGTGGCTGAAGCCACGCAAACCCGGCGTAATCACCGGCTGGTTTGTGCTGGGCTACGGAGCGCTTCGACTTGCCACGGAACAATTGCGCGAAATAGATCCCGGCGTGTTCATGATTGGTCCAGCCACGCTGCCCATGTTGCTCAGCATGCTCATGATGCTGATCGGCGCGGTAATTTGCGTTGCCAGTAGCCGAAGAAATTGCGCGCCAATGGGCGGACTTGTTTGGCACAATTGAAGTTGTGATTGACGCGCGAAATTTGAAATAGCATTTATAAATTCTCGCACTACAAATCAACTACAAGCGCTCAAACGGTTGGCACAACCAACGCGAATGCATGCATTAACTTTTCGCAGGCGGCGTGGCGTCGTGATACAAAGGCACCGCATTTTCCCAGGCTTTTTCCCACAAACGGAAGCCGCCTTCAAATGCGTTTGCGTTGTCACCCAAGCGGCAACCCACGGGCAACTCTTTCAAATTCGCCGCGTTGCCGCCGCCAAGAATCACCTCATCTGGAATCAACGCGGCGGTGAGAATTTCAATCACATCGGCAACGGACTTGCGCCACTTCTTTTTACCAAGGCGCTCCAAACCGCGCAGACCAACGTAGTCCTCGAACGACTTGTCATTCTTATATGGAAGATGCGCCAACTCCATGGGCAGAATTTGGTTGCCAACAATAAAGCATGAACCCAGGCCAGTGCCCAAACCAAGAAACAACATCTTTCCACTTTTGTAACTGCCCACCGCTTGCATGGCGGCGTCGTTGAGAATTTTCACGGGCACGCCAAAGTCAGTGTCGTAATCAAAGTCTGTCCAACCCTTGCCAAGATTGGCGGGGTCATGCAGCGGGCGATTGTTTTGAATGGGCGCGGGAATTCCCATTGACACTCCGTCAAACTTCCATCCCACGCATAATTTCTTCACGCCGTCCACCATCATGCGCGGCGTCAGCGTTGGACCGCTGTCAAACGAGCGCTTCTCTGGATCATTTGGAACACGAATCTTGACATGCGTCCCGCCGATATCTATTGAAAGAATGTTCATGGGCGTAGGGTAGCCAAGTTTAGATGGGCATAATTTGGAGTTTTTTCATAAAAAAAGTTGTCCCTACCCCATCGAGGAGCACAATTTGATGCATGCCCAATCGGTTCCCCACTATCACGCTTACCAGCTTTTTTCTTGCCCTTGCGGTAACCACCATCGTTGCGCCAGTGTCCGCGCAAACCGCCGCGTTTGTGAATTGGGAATCGCCCCAGTCGCACCCGATTGACATCACGCCCAATGGACTTGTTGTGCTTGCGGTAAACACGGCGGATGCGCAACTAGAAATTTTTGATGTGGTCGATGGCTCGCTCACGCGCCGCGGTTCGATTGCGGTTGGTCTTGATCCGGTTTCGGTGCGCGCGCGCAGTAACACGCAAGCGTGGGTTGTGAATCAAATCTCAGACTCGGTCAGCGTGATCGATATTGCCACCATGCGCGTGACCAAGACAATTAATATTGGCGATGAACCCGCCGACGTTGTGTTCGCCGGCTCGCCGCAAAAAGCATTCGTATCATTGTCCATGCCGGAGAAACTTGCCGTGGTTGACGCGACAAGTCCAAACACCATCAGCACAGTCACCATTGCCGGAAGTTCGCCGCGCGCGTTAGCCGTGAGCCCCGATGGAAGCAAAATATATTTGGCTATCTTTGAAAGCGGCAATCACTCAACCATGGTGCCTGAAGCTTCCGTGAACTCCACCAGCGGTCCATACGGCGGACAAAATCCGCCGCCAAATTCTGGAACGGCATTCAGTCCAACGATTAAATCTGGCTTGGCAACGCCGCCAAAAGTATCGCAAATCGTGCGTAAAAATGCTGCAAATCGCTGGTTGGATGGCAACGCGCGCGACTGGACCAGTTTCATTACCTGGGATGTGCACGACAACGATGTCGCCGTTGTGAACGCCAGCAGTTTGGCCGTGACATACATCAAAGGCCTCATGACCATTGTCAGCGGAATTGCAGTTGCGCCAAATGGAAACGTGCTTGCGGTTGGAATGGAGTCGCGCAACGAATTGCGCTTTGAACAAAATGTCAACGGCGTGTTCATTCGTTGCATGGGCGCGCTTCTTCCTGGCGGCGCTGCGGGCAGCGCGGCTTTCGACATCAATCCGCATCTCACCTACACATCGTCAAGCACCCCGGATAAATCGCCTTCCATTGGCGATCCACGCGGCGTGGCTTTCAACAGCGCGGGAACAACCGCGTATGTCGCAGGTCTTGGCTCCAACAATGTGATTGCAATGAACGCTTCAAGCGGCGCGCGTAGCGCAACCATTACTGTTGGCGAGGGTCCAACTGGTCTTGTCACCAGTCCAGACGGCACGCGCTTGTATGTGCTTGATCGATTTGAAGGCGCGGTGTCGGTGGTTAGCACTGGCGCCAACATGGAAATTGCGCGCATTGCGTTTCATGATTCAACGCCATCCACCGTGAAAGCTGGTCGACCATTTCTGTATGACACGCATCTCACGTCGGGTTTGGGTCAAGCGAGTTGCGCCTCATGCCACGTCGACGGCCGCAGCGATCGCATTGCATGGGACATTGGAAATCCGCAAGGAAGCGTGAAGACCTTCGATCAAAAATGCCAAGTTGGCGGCTGTATTTCGTGGAATCCAATGAAGGGACCAATGACTTCGCAAACGCTTGTTGGCATTATTGGAAACCAACCGTTCCATTGGCGCGGCGAAAAAGTTGAACTGGCGGAATTCAACGAGGCCTACACCAATTTGCAAGGTCGCTCTTCGCAAATCACCGACACTGAAATGGCGCACATGAGCGACTACTTGGCGTCGCTCACGTTTGGTCCAAATCCAAATAGAAATATTGACGGCACCTTGAAATCAACCGTGACGGTTTCAAATGGAACGGGTAATCCAACGAGTGGTCAAACTATTTTTAACACTGCGCGGATTTTTGGAGCACCTCCAGGACTCACGTGCGTTGATTGCCACGCCGGCACCGCGGGCACCAACAACAATGTGGACATTCCTGGTCCAACCGACGACCAAAACAAAAAGAATGTTCCGCTGCGCGATGTTTATCGCAAAGTTGGCGCGAGCAAGTCATCGCAAGTTGCAAATCGCGGATTTGGCTTTGACCACTCGGGTGAAGACGCGACGCTTCAAGATGTGTTGAATATTGGTTTCGGATTTCCACAAGGAGCCACAGGCGCAACACAAAAGCGTGATGTTGAGGCGTTTGTGCTCAGCTTTGGCAGCGACACGCACGCGGGAGTTGGCGCACAAGCGTTCGCAAGCGGTGTGAGCGATGACACCACACGAATTGCGCAACTTATTTCAATCGCAACAAGCCAGGCATCACAAGTTGGTTTAATTGTGAAGGGAAATCGCAATGGAATTGCGCGTGGCTGGATGTTTCAAGGCGGAACATTTGTTTCTGATGTAACAGGCGAAAGCATTTCGCCCGCGCTATTGCTTGCGGGCGCAAGTGCGAGTAACGAACTCACCTACACGCTTGTCCCAGCGGGCATGGCGCGCAGACTTGGCATTGATCGCGACGGTGACGGCGCGCTTGATCAAGACGAAATTCTGGCGGGCACCGATCCTGCAGGAACACTCTGCGCTGGCGACTTTGACGGTGATCACGAAATTACTTCCGCGGATGTTGCGTTGGCACTTCTCAACTTTGGGGATGCGCTTCCTGGCGCGCCGACCGATCTTGACAATAGCGGTGTGGTTGACTCTGCTGATATTGCCCGCTTGCTTCTTGATTTGGGTTCTTGTCAGTAAATGAATGCATCACCGACGCTTGAACAAGTGTGATTCATAAAAGCGGTTGGTCTTTGGCGCTCAGACAACTCACGCTTCTGTGAATCAGTTGGAACACGAAATTTCACACACGTGCCACCGACATCAATTCAATGATTGTTCAGGGTCATCGCGTAGCCAAGTTACGGCAGACGCCACCTCCGCATGGATTTATAAAAGCCTGCCACACAATCACTTAAATCATTGAATGTAAATACAACAATTTATAAAACTTACGGCCAAGATCGTGCATAGAGTGTTTCCCTGCTTTTTTGGCGCGTGCTAAAAATTTAGGGAAAACTCTTACCAAAGGATTGTGAAACTCATGTTTGCAAAATCATTCGTCGCAGCCGCATTGCTTGCCACCACTTCAATTTGCGTTGCCGTAAATACAACAACGCAATACGGCCAAACAGCCACTGCGCCAGCCACCAAGCAAGGA
>CANJIC010000121.1 GCA_947474205.1 Planctomycetaceae bacterium
CCAACGGTTCGACCAATCGATGTCGTTGATGTAGACACCGCCGACGCGCAATTTGCTTCTGCTATTCGACCTTTGTTGCGGCGGGTGGCCTGAGCAAATCATGCCTATGGATCGACTGCGATTATTGTTGGATGATTTTAGCCGCGTGCTGGAGCGCTTTGAGGAGGCGTTGTTGGCGGGTTCTGCGCCATTTGCGCGCGATTCGGCAATTCTTCATTTTGAACTGTGCTATGAAGTTGCGTGGAAGTCTTCGCGGGCTTACGCCGTGACGCAGGGATTGCAGCCCGCAGGTCCGCGCGAGTCATTTGCCGCACTGGTCACGCTTGGTTTGGCGCATGACGAGCAAGTGCTCTCGCAGATATTGCGGGCGCGCAATGACGCCGTGCATATTTACAGATTGCCTTTGGCGGACGCACTGCGGGTAACGCTTCCAACTTTTTCAGCGGAGTTTCGCAAATTGCATGATGGCATTCGAAGCCACAGCGGCTTGATGCGCTAAAGTGCGCGCAACTTTAAACAACACATCTGCGGACGCAATTTAGAACTTGGCGAGCCATCTTGAGATCACACATTGTGATCTAAAGTTCAACCATGTGAATCTTTTTATAAGGTTGGTTTTTTCAACCAGCAGAATTCACATCGCATCCGCAACGCGCACGCCCACCGCAATCACCTCTTGGTCGCCGTTCACGCGCGTCAAGTGGCCCTTGGTGCCTTGGTCATCAAGAAAGATGGCGTCGCCCGTGTTCAGCGTGCGCGTAGTGCCATCGCCCGCGGTCACGGTGATGCAACCGGACATCATGAAGAACCACTGCCGATAGGGCGAAGCGTGCCATGGCCCGGACCAGTTGGCGGCGAAGCGCACCACGGCAAATCCTAGGGCAGGTATGAAATCGGTTGCTTCAAGCGGCGTGGTGGGCGGAGCGAAGTCACGCGTGGCAAGTGGCAGGGTGCAGTCTTGGAAATGCGAAAGGCCGGCGGAGTCGACAAAGAGGCGGATGTATTTCAGCGGGATGATCATTGTGAGATGCGGCAACTTTCATGAAGGCTTGATTGAGCGTGGTGACTTGGTAGCGGTGGTGGTTGGATTTCAGTGACGATGGCGCTACGAAATGGGAAAGAATATTTGGAGACAGATTGGATCAGTGTAAACTGAGATTGCAAACTTCTTGTAGGAAATTTCAGGAAGGATTTTAGAATCGATATGAGGGCTGTTTATGAATGAGCTTGCGACAAAATTACGATTCACACTGAAATTAAGTGCGATTTTGGGCGCCATTCCTGCGCTTTGGTTTTCATTCATGATGTTCGGATTCGCTCAAGACGGGATAGATGTGCCGTGGTGGACTCCGGTTCTCTTTTCCGTTTTAGTCTTGACCGTCACTTCCTTGCCGCTTGTTGTTCTTCCATTATGGGCAAGAAAGTCGGTGGATTGTTCGCCGCCCAAAATCACGCTTGTCATTGTTCATGCATTGCTGACATTTCCAACCGGACCATGGGCGCCCATTCTTTCAATTGTTGAGATTTACTTCGCGGTAAAGTTGCGTAATACGCAGAAATAAAGGGGATATCACAATCTGTGATACCCTTGTTTTTGTTGAAATTTTTAGAAGGCGGCCTGGTTTTTACTGAATACGGGGCGTTGCAAGTGGGCGCTTGCCATTCATTTGTTTGAAGAATCTTTGGAAAAAAGGCCGTGATTTTCTGGCGCGCGATTTTGCGCGTCATGATGCGCCGCAACATGGGCCAGGGCAACACAGATGAGATAGCCGCGAACGGTGGCGAACAAGGCGCGGAAAGTCGCCGCGGCGGTGATGCGCTTACTGCTGTTGCGAGCGATGGCGAGCGGCGTGTTGAGATGGTGCACGGCGGTGTTCGCGCCGCGCACACCAGCGTGTTTGGTTTTGCGCTTCGTGGCATTGACGCGGTGCCGTGCGAAATAGAAGTGGATGTTAGCGGCCAAGGTTTGCCGCGTACCACGCTGACTGGTTTGCCGGATGCGTCGGTGCGTGAAGCCGTGGAGCGCGTGCAAACTGCGGTTGCAAACACGGGTTTCGCGTGGCCGGGTGGGCGCGTGGCAATAAATTTGGCGCCCGCGGATTTGCGCAAGGAAGGTCCCGCCTTTGATGTGCCGATGGCATTGTCGGTGTTGATCGCCTCGGGTGCGTTGAAGCGTAAGAAGGGTGCGCGCGGATTTGCGCTTGGTGGCATGAATGGCGGCATGAATGGTGAGATGAATGGCGGCGTGAATGATGGCGTGAATAGATTTACAAATGGCGGCGCAAGTAGAGGCGCATGTGGCGACGCGAGTGGAGGCATAAGTGGCGCGTCAAATACTTCGGCGCATGCAAGCGGATTTGGTCGCTTGTTGGCGGCTGGCGAGTTGGCGCTTGATGGACGCATTCGCCCTATTCGCGGCGCAATTTGCATGGCCATCTTGGCCAAAGAACTTGGCTTTGACGCGGTGCTACTGCCCACGGAAAATGCGGCGGAGGCGTCCGCAGTGCAGGGCATTCGCATTCTTGCGGCGTCATCGCTGGCGCACGCGGTGGCGATTTTGTCGGGCGCGCAAGACGCGCCGGCGTTGCAGGAAAAAATTTCCGTGGCGCGTGACATTCCTGCGATTGATTTCAGCCGCGTGCGCGGTCAAGAGGCCGCCAAGCGAGCGCTGTGTGTTGCGGCGGCGGGCGGTCACAACGTGTTGTTGATTGGTCCCGCGGGCAGTGGAAAAACTTTAATGGCGCGCGCGCTTCCTGGCATTTTGCCGCCGCTTGATTTGGCCAGCAGTATGGAGGTGACGCGCATTCATTCGTGCGCCGGCGTGTTGCCGCCGGGTGAGGGCCTTATGCGCGCGCGGCCCGTGCGTTGTCCGCATCACACGGCCAGCACGGCGGCCATGGTTGGTGGCGGCAGTAATCCGCGGCCTGGTGAAGTGAGTTTGGCGCACGAAGGCGTTTTATTTTTGGATGAGGTCGCGGAGTTTCCCCGCAGCGTGCTCGAAGCGCTTCGTGAGCCGCTCGAAGATGGTTTTGTCACGGTCAGTCGCGCGCGTGGAACCGCGAGATTTCCCGCGCGCGCGTTGTTGATTGCCGCCATGAATCCCACCGCCCGCGGCGACATGGGGCAGGGTTCGCGCCGCGCGGTGGAGCAATATTTGTCGCGCCTCAGTGGTCCGGTGATTGACCGCATTGATTTACATGTTGAAGTGCGCGCCGTTTCTTTCGCGGCGTTGTCTGGCACGCGCGCGGCAACCAGTACCGCCGAGTTGCGCGAGAAAGTTCTTATTGCGCGCGCTCGCGCCGTGCATCGTCAAGGTGAAACGCCCAACGCGCGTTTGGTTGGTGTCGCGCTTGATCGCGTTGCCGTGCTTGATGATGAAAGCCGATCGATTGTGCAACAGGCCATGACCGAACTTGGTTTAAGCGCGCGCGCTTACGACAAAATTCGCCGAGTGGCACGCACTATTGCGGATCTGGACGGCGCTGAATTAATTCGCGCGCAGGACATTGCGGAGGCGGTTCAATATCGAATACTGGATCGCTTCCGTCCCAATTCGGAGCCGTTGATTGCTGGAATGGGAATTTAATCCAGGCTTGGCAAGAAACTGTGCGCGCATTTTTCGTGAAGAAATGCTTCATGCTTTCGTGCCTAGAAAATTCATCAACGCTTAGCGAGCAACACTGCGTGCTCATTTCCCATGAAGCAATGCCTGATGATTTCGTGCTTATAAAATCAATCCACGCTTGGCGCGAAACTGTGCGCGTATTTTCCGTGAAGCGATGGCTGGCAATTTTGTGCTTGCAATATCAATCCACGCCTGGCGCAAAACCGCGACGCATGGTGTTCTCGCAAATCGCGCGCGGCTCCGTGAATTGCAACAAGTAGTCAGCGCCGCCGGCTTTGCTGCCCACGCCGCTCATGCCAAAGCCGCCGAACGGTTGTCGACCAACAAGCGCGCCAGTAATTCCACGGTTGATATAAAGATTGCCCACGCGATAGTCGCGCTTGGCTTTCTCCAGATTGCTTGGCTTGCGTGAATACACGCCGCCGGTGAGTTTGTACGCCGTGGCGTTGGCAATTTTCAAAGCCTCATCAAAATCGCTCGCGCAAATAACCGCAAGCACGGGGCCAAATATTTCCTCGTTGGCAAGGCGGTGCTCGGGACGAATTCCACTGAAAATAGTGGGGGAAACAAACGGTTTTCCAACGCGCTCTTCCAGCCCCGCGGGCACGGGCAACTGCAACTCAAGTTTGCCTTCGCTCTTGCCAATCTCAATGTAGTGGCGAATTTTATTCGCGGCCTCTTGATCAATCACGGGTCCAACATCCGTGCCTGGCAACATGGGATCGCCCACGGTCAAGCAACGCGTGGCCTCAACAAGCCGGTGCAAGAACGCGTCATGCGCGCTGTCCACCACAATCACGCGACTGCACGCGGAACATTTTTGTCCGCTAAAACCAAACGCGCTTTGGCGCACTCCAAGAACAGCCTCATCAAGGTCGGCGCTGGCGTCAACAATGATTGCGTTCTTGCCGCCCATTTCGCACACAACTTTTTTCACGGCTTCCTGTTGTGGTGTGACTACGCCGCACGCTTGAATAATGTCAAGACCAACGCCCTTGCTGCCGGTGAACGCGATCAACGCCACGCGCGGATCGCGCACCAACGCCGCGCCAACTTCTTCGCCAGGGCCGGGCAAGAAAGCCAGACATTCGCGCGGAACTCCGGCGCTCCACAAAATATCGCACATAATTTTTGCGATGCCCACGGTTTGTTCCGCGGGTTTCACCGCCACGGTGTTGCCAGTCACCAACGCGGCGACGGTCATACCGCAGCAAATAGCCAGCGGAAAATTCCACGGACTAATCACGGCGCACACGCCGCGCGGTTGATAGGTGATTTCATCCAATTCGCCTACAAAACGCCCCAATCTGGCGCGATCAAACAAGCCAGCGGCTTGGCGCGCGTAGTACTCGCAGAAATCAATCGCTTCGCAAATGTCGCCGTCGGCTTCGCGCCATGTCTTGCCAGCCTCGCGAATGATCACGCCGCACAATTCGTCGCGGCGAGCGCGCATGGCGGCCGCGGCCTTCACCAAAGTGTCGGCGCGCTGGGTGAATGGCCTGTCACGCCACGCGGGATACGCCGCAGCAAGCAAGCCAACAGCGTCGCGCGCAATTTGCGCGGAAACATTTTTAATTCCAACAGGCACGCTGGCTTTGCTAATGGCCGCCGCGAATTGCTCGCGCGCGCTGGACACGGAAAAGTTTCGGTATGGTTCGGTAAAGAACGCGCGGCCATTGCCAACATCAGGATGCGACTGCGAAAGCTTGTGCTTGTCAGCGGCCAGTGCCAGACGTTCTTGCTCTGTTGTATTGTGCGCCGCGGAAATCATTTCGTGCGGCGAAGCCAACAGCACCGACACATCGGCGTTGTCCATGAAGCCAGCCTTGAGCCAACTTTCATTGCTGGTGTTCTCCAAAAGCCGACGCACCAAGTACGCCATGCCCGGAATCATTTCACCCACTGGAACATATTCACGGATGCGCAAACCCATGTCGGAAACCGCAAACTTCAAAGCGTCCGCCATGCCGTGCAACATTTGCAATTCAATGGCGGAGGGGGGCAAGCCCAATTGCTCCGCCGTTGCCAACGTGGCCGCAATACTGCGCGCATTATGGCTGCCCAGCGCCAACTTGGTGCCGCCATCGCCCACTTTACGCGGGCAATGCTGCAAGAAAATTTTCTGCATGCGCTCAAAGCACGCGTCGGTTTCAACCTTGGTTGCCCACACCGGACATGGCCAGCCTTGTTGTTCCGCGTGAATTGTTTCGTAATCCCAGTACGCACCTTTGACCAAGCGCACAGTCACAACGCGTCCACTTTTCTGCGCCCACGATGCAATGCGGCGCGCGTCATCATCGCCACTGCGCAAATACGATTGCATGGCAAGGCCGGCTTCAAATGGAATCGCCTCGCAACAACGCATGAACAATTCAAGCGTGAGGTCCTTGAGCGCGAATTGTTCCATGTCAAAGTTCACCAGCACTTTGTTGGCAACGGCCGCCTCCAGAATTGGGCGCAGCGCTTTCATTAAACCTTGCAAGCAACTTTCCGTGTCAATTGGATCGGTGCGCGCGTACAGCGACGAAATTTTTATGCTGACATTGGTGCGCGCGATTGGA
>CANJIC010000122.1 GCA_947474205.1 Planctomycetaceae bacterium
AGCGCGCTGGATTGATAGTCCGTGCCCAACTTGGAAAGTTCGCCGCGCACATGCACCACAAACGGACAGTGATTGCAGATGAACATGACAAGCACCGGACGGTTGGCGAAATCTTGGCTGCGAATGATTTTCCCCGACGCGGTGTCGGGTAAATCAAAGCGGGGCATGGGCGAATCAAGCGCGATCATGTGGCTTTCAAGGGCGGCCATGTGTGTCTCCAAAATAGGTGTGCGAAGCGGCGCAATCAATCGTAGACTTTTTTACATGTCCAAGTATCGCGATGAAGGACCAAGCGCCGAAGATTTGCGCCGCTACGGATTGAACGCCCCCAATGCCGCCGACGCGGTGGTGTATTGCCCCGATTGCGCGGCAGAGATGCACCCGAGCGCGGATATTTGTCCCAAGTGTTTTTGCTTTGTCAGCGGCACGCGGTTGTACAAGCATCCTTGGAAGGAGCGCGCAAAAAAAGGACGCGCCACGTTGATCATTGCGCTGCTTTTATTCGCATTGCTCTTGCCGTTCATCGCATGGCTGCGATGGTGGTGACTCCGAAATTTCGGAGCAAGAGTGCAATGCCCCGTGCAGGATTCGAACCTGCGACCCGCTGATTAAGAGTCAGCTGCTCTACCAACTGAGCTAACGAGGCGAAGGAAGAAGCGTAACCAAGCATGAACAACTCGGCAAGGTGTTTACGGTTGAGATTGTTCCAGCGGGGCGGCTGCTCCTTTGGCTCCGTGGCAATGTTTGAATTTTTTACCGCTTCCGCATGGACACATTTCATTGCGTCCAACCACCGCGGCCGCGGCTTGGTTGGGGTTGGCGGCGCGCTTGGAAGCAACTTGCGTGACAACAACTGGCGCTTGATTGGCGGCTTGATCGTTGGCGGTTGAAGCATCTTGCAACGCTGGTGATTGTGGCACAGGGGCTTGTTGTTGCGGCACTTGCGGCACAAGTTCACCTTTGAGCAAAATTTCGCTCAGGCGATTTTGCACGCCTTCGAGCATCTCGGTGTAGAGCCGCGACGATTCTTTCTTGAACTCAATGCGCGGATCTTTTTGACTGAAGGCGCGGAAACCAATGGCGTCACGGATTTGATCCATGCTGCGCAAATGTTCCTTCCACGCGTTGTCAATGGTTTGCAACATGACCCAGCGTTCGAACTGTGAAAGCTCCGTGCGCATGGATTCGCGGATGCGCGCGGCGACAGCGGCGCGGGGATCGCGTGCAAAGAACGCGCGATCATGCTTGGTGAAGTTGACTTGATATTCCCTTTCAAACCAGCCGCTGGCCATGTCCACATCCGCGCCCGCGGCCAGGCACTGCTCAACGCGCGTGTTCATGCGCGGCGCGTCGAAATTTTTCGAGGCCGTGGCAAGCAACTCGCGCAATTCAACTGGATTTGAGCTTGGCAATTCCTGCGGATTCCAACCCACTTGATAGCGCGTGTTGGCCCAGGTGCAAAATGAAGTCAGCGCCGCCTGCGGATCTGCTTGCAGGCGGGCGGTGGTGTACTTGATCGCGAAATCAATTGGATAGTTTCGCTCACGCTCGGCGTAGGCCTGGAGCGCGCGGTCAACCAAATGATCCGCGGCCGCTTGATCATCCTCGGTTTCAATGAATTCACTTGGCTCAATCTTCACCGACAAATAGCGCTCGGACCACAGGCACAATTCCTTGGCGCTGTAGTCCTCCACCAAAAGCGAATCAAGCGGAGTCAAGTCAATGGCTTCAATATGTTTGTGCGACGCGGCCTCCAAGAATTGCCGCACGGCGGAACGGTCGCCCGCGTTGATCAAGTCCGTCGCAATCTCCGCGGCGAAATTCTCTTGCGCCCATTTTTGCAAACCGGAAATATCAAACTCGGGGCTCTCTATTCCTTCGGGCATAATTTCCGCCACCACCAATTCAATTTTGTGTTGCGCATCTTCAAGCGCGTCCACCACCAGCATCTTGTGAATTTGATCGCGGTCCTTGCCACGCAAGCGCGACGGCTCAATTTGCATGTTCATTTTTTCTCGCGCCCATTCGCTGACGCAATTTGGCACGTGCAGTGGTCCAAGGTAAAGCGCGGCCGCTTCACGAATGGCTGGCTCCAAAAAGCGCCATGAAGCGCCGCGGATATCCACGCCTTCAAGGATGGGTTGGCGCAAGCCGTAGAAATTCTGGCGTTGATATTCCATGGGCTCGTCGTATTCCAAAATTTGTTTGCGCGCTTGGAAATTTCGCTCTTCCACTTTGCGCTGCGCTTTTTCAACGGCGCGGTTGAGCATGGGCGCCTCAATGGAATCGCCCTCTTTCATGCCCAGCCGCGAAAGAAGTCCAAGCGTGGCTTTGCCCGCGAAAATCTTCATGAGATCATCTTCAAGGCTTAGGAAAAAGCGACTGCTTCCGCGATCACCTTGACGACCAGAACGGCCACGCAATTGATTGTCAATGCGGCGACTTTCATGGCGCTCAGTGCCAATGATGTGCAAGCCGCCCATGGCTTCAACGCTGGTCCACAGTTGCAAACGATGCAGTTGGAAACTTCCAAGCTCATCGAGTTCCTTCAAGAGTTCCGCCTCAGTTCCTGCTTGCGCGCGCTTCTCGCTCACGCCGCGAAGTTCAACCACCCAGTGGCGCAGCAACGTCAGACGCGCGGTTGAATCATCCATGGCCGCAACGGCGGCGCGTTCAAATTTGGCGCGGCGCACTAGCAAATGTTTATCAATCGCCGCCAGAATTTTTGCGTCGGTCCAAGTCGCATCTACTTCACGTGGCGCCATGTCGCGCTTTTTCCAATGCTCAATCAGCGCGGCGCGATCAATCTTGCCCAACTTAATGTCGGTTCCGCGGCCCGCCATGTTGGTGGCCACCATGACCGCCGCAAGTTGACCCGCGTTGCTGACAATGTCGGCTTCGCGCTCGTGTTGCTTGGCATTGAGCACTTCATGCTTAATGCCAGGACCTTTGCTGAGCATGGCGCTCAGTTTTTCGCTCTTGTCAACGCTGGTTGTTCCCACAAGAACTGGTCGGCCAATGTCATGCAAGCGTGCGATCTCATCAATGATCGCCTTCCATTTATCTTTCTCGCCCAGGAAAACCAAATCGTGGCGATCAGTTCTGCACGCGGGAACATTGGTGGGAATGCTCACAACATCAAGCCGGTAAATTTCGTGGAACTCGGTGGCCTCGGTGTCTGCGGTTCCAGTCATGCCGGCAAGGCGCTTGTACAACTTGAAATAATTCTGAATGGTCACGGTCGCCATGGTCTGCGTCTCATCCTTCACCTTCACGCCTTCTTTGGCTTCAACCGCTTGATGCAAACCGTCGGACCATTGTCGACCCACCATCTTGCGCCCAGTATTTTGATCCACAATCACCACGCCCATGTCGCCGTCGGCGTCTTGCGCCACCACATAGTCGCGGTCAAGTTGATAGACAACGTGCGCGCGGATGGATTGCTCAAGCAAGTGCGGCATGTCCATGTTCTCGCCCACATAAAAACTTCCAATGTTGGCGATGCGCTGCGCCTCGCCAATGCCGTCATGCGTGAGCACGGCTTTTTTCTTGTCCAACTCAACTTCGAAAAATTGCTTGAACTCATTGCGCTTGGCCTCAAGTTGCGGCAAACGCGCGCGCGCCTCTTGCTGCGCTTTGCGCATTTGCGGAATGCTGGCCTTGTCGCGGGCGTTGCGAATGTCGCCTTCAAGCGAGCTCATTTCAACGCGGCAAGCCTGCACTTTTTCATCGGCGGCGGTCCATGGTTTCTGCGCTTCGGCCAATTTCATGGCAATCGCATTTGCCATTTCGTAGCGGGGACGTTGCCGCTCCGCCAAGCCACTGATGATGAGCGGCGTTCGCGCCTCGTCAATCAGAATGCTGTCCACTTCGTCAACGATCGCGAAGTCGCGCGAGCGTTGCACTTGATCCTCGGCGCGCAACTTCATGTTGTCGCGCAAATAATCAAATCCAAATTCAGCCGTGGTGCCGTACAAAACATCGCAACGGTACGCGGCGCCTTTTTCCTCCTGGCTTTGCATGTGCTGCGGATGGATGGCTCCAACAGTCAGGCCAAGCGCGCGGAAAAACGGAAAGGTCCAGTCGCGATCGCGCTGCACCAAATAATCATTCACGGTCACCACGTGCACTTGCTTGCTCTCGCAAGAATTTAAATAGCACGCCAGCGGACCCACAATGGTTTTGCCTTCGCCGGTTTTCATTTCAGCGATTTGCCCCTCGCTCAACACCACGCCGCCAATAATTTGCACATCAAAGGGACGCGCGCGAAATGGCGGCTTGCTTTGTGAATACACCACGCGCACCGCGTCGTAGATTTCATTTGGAATGTCAATAAACAGCCAACTTGCAATGGGTTCCTTGCCGCCCAAGAACGCGCCGTCGGGATTCGCGGCGGGCGTGGCGTCCATGATGGCCTTGGTGTTGTGGAATAATTTCTGCACGTCGGCCGGCAAGCACGATGGATCGAAATTATTTGCAGGATTAAAAATATTTCGAATGCCGACAGCGCGATCCATGGCCTCACGCGCCGTGGCCAGCATGTCGGGCATCAGGGCAAGGGGTTGCTCGCCAGCGGTGATGCGCTTGCGAAACTCCGCGGTGCGCGCCAATAATTGCGCGTCGGTGAGCGCGCGAATGGAGGGTTCCAGTTTGTTTACCGCGCTGACCACGCGCAGATAGCGGTTGACCATGCGTTGATTGCGAGTGCCAAAGACTTTGCGAGCAAGTGCTCCGAAAATTGGTACGCCCATTTGGGGTGACTCCTAGAAAAAGTGCGCTTCACGAAATGTGTCGCGCCAAAAGTGTGGATTGTAAATTTAAGAAAACTGTACGAACTACTTCAACGCTTGCCAATGGAACGAGGTTGGCTCAAAGCCAATCCAGTTCAACGCGTGGGCGGAGGTAGATCCAAAATTTTCCAAGCCGACTTGGCGTCAGGAATTTCTGCAACAGTCGAATCAATTGATGCGACATGAATTTGATTGGAGTTCTTTTGTCCCAGCGGCGAATACGCGCTCTTGGCGTTGGCGGGAGTTTGCTCAAAGCAGGTGAATGAACACATGGTGCAATTGGTGCGGGCTGTTCCCATGCCAGAACTTGCAAGCACGGTCACGGCCATGGCGCTTAGGAACATCACCGCAACAATGGCGGCTGGTCGCAAATGAACGGTCGAGCGCTTGGCAAGCATGTCAACACAGTATGCGTGCGAAATGTGATTTGGGCAAGTGAAATATGGAATTACTTCTATGATTTGCCCGTGCAGACCAACATTACGGACTCAGTATTTGTCCTAGGCTTGCCTTAGATGAACCACGAAACCGCCAATCAAAGCACGGTGAGCACGCATGTGTTGCGCATCGACGGAATGCATTGCGCGGGGTGCAGCGCGGCCATCACCCAAGAATTGCAATCGCAACCGGGCGTGCGCAAGGCCATTGTGGATCATCTTTCCGGAATGGCCACGATTGAAACCGACGCGTTTGTCACGGATGAAAAACTAGTCGACGTTGTTGTTGGCAGCGGCTATCAAGCGCAACGCATGGATGCGATTGTTGATCCAGTGCTCATGCAGGCAGAGGCCGAGCGCGCGCAATCACGCGCGGAATTGTTGTGGCGCCGCAGAAGTCAAATTGGTTTCGCGCTGTGGATTCCAATGGAGTCGCTGCACTGGATCACCATGTCGCAACACATTCACAACAGCGCGGTGGATATCGCGCTGTTGATTGGCAGCACATTGTCCATGGTGTTGGTGGGCAGCGGATTTTGGCGAAGCGCCTGGAGCGTGCTGCGCGTGTGGCGCACCAACATGGATGTGTTGATCGCGCTGGGAGCCACCACGGCGTATGTGGCCAGCCTTGTGATTTTTATCGCGCAACGCATGGGCGCGTTGCAAGATCAGTCGACGTGGTTCAGCGAGGCCGCCGCGCTGCTTGCGATTATTTCGCTGGGACATTGGTTTGAGGCCAAGGCCACCAAGAGCGCGGGCGCAGCGGTGCGCGAATTGCTGGAATTGCAGCCGGAAAAAGCCGAGCGCATTGGCGCGGCGGGCGAGAGCGAGTTCATTCAATCGCAGGACATTCGCGCCGCGGACTTAATCATGGTGCGTCCAGGCGGACGCGTTCCCATTG
>CANJIC010000123.1 GCA_947474205.1 Planctomycetaceae bacterium
CAATCGAAATGGTGCGGACCCAATCAATATCTCATGCTATCGGAGCGTGATGGCGTCACCAATCTCTATCGCCGCAATCTCAACGACGCGCCGAATGTGGCTGGCGAAAAGTTGACCAACTTGCCGGACGATATCGCATCCTTTGATGTTGCGGCCGATGGAAAGACCGCGGTCATCGCGTCATGGAACAAGTTGTACCGCCTTGATATTGCCACACCGCATGCGCTTCCACAGGTAATGGAACTATCCGCCGCGGCGGAAACGGCAAGCCCTGTTGAAATGCGTAAGGTTGGAAAAGATATTTCGGAAGCCGCGTTAAGTCCTGATGGAAAAACCATGGCCTTCGTGGCGTATGGCGATGTTTTTGTTCGAAGCATGGATGAGAAGTCTCCAGTGGCGCGCGTCACTTCGCCGCCATCGCGTGAGCGCGATATCGCTTGGAGCGCTGACGGAAGCCGCTTGTATTTTGTGAGCGACATTGATGGCGAAGAAAATATTGATGAAGCCATTGTGTCGCGCACGCGCGCCGAGGTGCGCAAAGAGGCCAAAGCTGCGACCGCGTTGCCTGCCAAGGAAAGCGAAGTCACGGCCAAAGCCGCGCAAGCAACAACCGCGACGCCAAACGACAGCGAAACCAAGCCGGTGACTTCCTCCACGGTTCAAGCAGATGCGCCAACCAACGAAACGAATGAAGCGGAGCTAAAGAAAAGCGCTGAAACGAGTGGTGAGCTTGTGGCCGAGAAAAATATCGCCGAGATGAAATCGCCCGCGGATCATCGACTTGATCCAGATCGATGGACCGAGGCTGTGGCGTTTGAAATTCGTCCCGTGGTGCATTCCCAATTGCCGGATCGAGAGCCAACTCCAAGTCCGGATGGAAAATTACTGGCGTATAGACAAGGCAATGACTTGATGATTTTCAATTTAGCGACCAATGAAAGTGTGACTTTGCGAGAAGGCTGGGATATGGAACTTGAATTTCAATGGAGTCCGGATTCAAAGTGGATGGCCTTTGCGCAGGATGACCGTGATTTCAATCGCGACATTTGGCTTGTGCCCGTTGATGGTTCCAAAGCGCCGGTGAATATCACGCGCCATCCCGACAATGATCGTGCGCCACGCTTCAGCGCGGACGGAAAGTTGCTGGCCTTCCTTTCGGACCGCGTGAACAATGAGGGGGATGTGTTCGTGGTGGCCTTGGATAAATCTGTCGACGGATTTTCCGCCGCGGAGCAAGAGGCGTATTTCAAGGACGCGGGCGAAGCGGCGAAGAAACGCAAGCCCCCCGCTGCGCCTGGCGCCAAGAAAAAAACTAAGAAGGGCGCGGACGCAAAAGAAAATTCATCCGCGGATGACGCATCCAAAGATGGCGATGCGAAAGCCGCCGATGACAAAAATGGCGACGAGAAAAAAAATACAGAGAAGCCAGTCGTCGCATCCAATGACACAAACGCGCAAGCGACTCCAAAGGCAAAAGACAAGGAAAATGCCGACGAAACCAAGGAAACCTACGCGTACGATTTGGACGACGCCTATTTGCGCGTTCGCAGATTGACGCGCATTGCCGGCGAAGAATCGGGCTTGATCATCACTCCCAGCGGCGAACGCGTTCTGTTTGCTGGCAATGACGGTGGTCCTGGCGTGTTCAGCGTGAAGTGGGATGGAAGCGATCAGAAAAAATTGGCGCCTGCTGGCAAAGTCATCCACATTAATTTAGTGGGCGACAAAATTGTGTTGATGAACGCTGGAAAAATTAGCACCACGGGCGTGGGTGGTGGCGAAAGCAAGCCCGTTGACTTTGAAGCCGACACCTTGCTAGATCCACGCGCGTGGAATGATCACCGCTATAAAGAGGCCACGCGAATTGTTGGCGAAATTTTTTACGACCCATCCATGAAAGGTTTGGACTGGGACGCATTGACCGCGCGCTATGAAAGCCTGGCGCATGCGGCGCGCACCGACAGTGAGTTTGAATGGGTCATGGCGCGATTGCTTGGCGAACTCAACGCCAGTCATCTTGGTGTTTCGCTGGCGTCGGAAAGCACAAACACAAGTCGCCAACCCATTGGTCGATTGGGAATTCGCACGCGCATTGTCGCTGACGGATTTGAAGTCACGGAGGTGTTCACTAAAAGTCCAGCCATGCTCAGTCAAACTCCACTTGTTGTTGGCGATGTCATTGTGGCAATTGGTGGCGAGCCGCTCACGGTCAACCAAGTCCTTGAGCAACGATTGCGCGGCAAGGTGGGTCTTGAAACATTGGTGTCCGTGCGCCGTAACAAGTCGGACGGCGCAACTGTGAATGTGGATTGCTTAATCACGCCTTGCACCAGCGCGCAAGAATCGGATTTGGCCTATCAAAATGAGGTGCTTACAAACGCGGCGCTTGTGCAGAATTGGAGCAATGGCCGCATTGGTTACTTGCATATTCAAAGCATGAGTCAAGCCAGTCTGGATGAATTTGAACGCGACCTGTGCGCCGCGGCGCAAGGCAAAGATGGCCTGCTTGTTGATGTTCGCAACAACGGCGGCGGCAGCACCGCGGACCGCGTGTTGGCAAGTTTGATGTCGCCGGTGCATGCGTACACCGTTCCGCGCGGCGCCGATCGTTCATATACAAATGGATATCCGCAAGATCGATTGTTCATTCAGCGTTGGACTTTGCCCGCCAATATGTTGTGCAACGAAAAAAGTTTTTCCAACGCGGAAATTGTCAGCCATGCGTTTAAAAATCTCAAGCGTGGATCGCTTGTAGGCGAGCAAACTTACGGCGGCGTGATTTCCACCGGCAGCACATCGCTTACGGATGGAACAACCATTCGCACGCCGTTTCGTGGCTGGTACACGCTGGATGGTGCGGACATGGAAAACAACGGGGCCATGCCCACGGTTCGAATTCCCGCCAATCCCATTGATGAATCAAATCATTTTGACGCGCAATTACGCGCGGCCGTGGATGACTTACTGAAACGCCTTCCGCCTCAACCATCCGTGAACGAGGCGCGCGCGGATGTGAAACCATCCTAAGAAAAAGGGCGCAACGCAAAACCGCGGCGCGTGCAGGCGCGCGCTTAGGCGGGAAACGCTTCGCGGTAATCAGCCATGGACGCTTCCACAACGGTGCGCGCCCGCTCCACGCCATAAATTATTTTTACTTGCACAGTGGACTGTTCGCCTGGACGCATTTTGTAAGTCAGAAAATAATGCTGCATGCGCTCCACAAGTCGCGGCGGCAAATCGCTAATGTCGCGCGCCTCGGACCAAATGGCGTCGTCCTTCAGCACGGCCACAATCTTGTCATCGGCTTGGCCGTTGTCCTCCATTAAAAGCCCGCCAAGAACGCGCGTTTCAAGAATCACCTCCACGCGATCAATTGGCCGCTCGGACAACACGCAAATATCCAGCGGATCATTGTCGCCACTTTGAATGCCACCAACTTTGGCGACACGCGGACCGCAAAGCGTTTTTGGAATAAATCCATACAGCGTGGGCGGCGTGCTGCTTGTGCGCTGCGGACGATCCACACGCAAGAAACCGCTGCGTTTGTCCACTTCGTATTTCACCAAGTCAAACGGCGTGATCTCTATATACGCATTCATTAAATCTGGCGGCGACGTGCCCGCGTCTAGTCCATGCCAAGGATGCGGTCGATAGTGGTAATACGGCGGCTGAATCATGGCGCGCCTTCGTCAATGCGTTGGCGCAATTCAATCACTTTGGCGCGCAGACTGTCCTGCACGCTGGCCAGCAAACCAACCAGTGGAAATTTTCCGCCAAGCGGACTTGCGCCAAGACGCCGAAGCACCGCGTGCGGAATATGTTCTTGCGCGGGCAGCGCTTGGAAATCACTTAACTTGCGTCCTGGCCGCCAAAATTCATTCAAGCAATTTTCCAGTGGCGGCAACTTTGCTTTTTGCGATGGCAGTTGCACGCTCTGATGACTTTGGCTCACTCCAGCGGAGTGAACATTGCGCGCCTCTTGCAAGCGCTCAAGCAACTGTGTTCCAAGCAAACCACGCAATGCAAAAATGACAAGCGGATCTACTTCAATCCGCTCGGCCAACAAATAGTTCACGGCCACAATATGCTTGCAGGGAATTTTTTCGCCGCAGTCACATGCCACAGCCACATCTTTCCAAGTGTGCGGCAGCAATTGAACGCCACACTCCTGAAAAACTTCTTCAATGTCGACGGGCATTTCACCCACAAGCAGTTTGGCGGTGAACATGGCTTCTTTAGCCATAAGTTGAACCACTTCGGACCACTTTTCAGGCGTCAGATGTTGCAATGAAATGCTGACGCTGTAAGGTTTGAAGGCGCGCCCTTGTACTTGCGCCTCCACCAACCCC
Source organism: Planctomycetaceae bacterium (assembly GCA_947474205.1). The sequence goes on from CANJIC010000123.1 coordinate 4,350, forward strand.
GCGTCCACGGAAAAACTGGCCACTTGGCCGCTGAGCGCGTACTCCATGCCCAACACTTGCGCGCCCAAGGACGCCTTCTCGTGGATGGTTTGCACAAATGCCTGCGCCGTCCACGGCAATTCTTCCAAACCGTTTTTGCGGCGGAACTTAATTCCATGTCGAACACGCCGCGGCGCGTCCGGTTTTTTAGGTTGACCCGCTGGAGTGTTGAAACTCATACATCCTCCAACGCAGTGGTGCGTAAAGAAAGAATCTCGCGCAATTGTCCGGTGCTGAGTTCAGTGAGCCACGCTTCGCCACTGGAAATAATTTGCGTGGCCAACTCCATCTTTTGCTGAATCATTTGATCAATGCGCTCTTCAAGCGTTCCATCGGAGATCATTTTGTGCACATTCACCGTGCGCAGTTGACCAATGCGGAAAGCGCGATCCGTGGCCTGATTTTCTACCGCGGGATTCCACCAACGGTCGTAATGAAAAACATGATTGGCGGCCGTCAAATTCAAACCAACTCCACCGGCCTTCAAACTTAGAACAAAAATCGGCGCTGTTCCTTGCGGATCTTGGAAGCGATCCACAAATTGATCGCGCTTGGCTTGCGGCGTTCCACCGTGCAGGAAAAGTGATTCAGTGTCCAATTCGCGGCGAATCATGGTCACAAGCAAATGTCCCATCTGTCGATACTGCGTGAAGATGAGCGCGCGATCACCCGCCGCCACAACCTCCTCCAACATTTCAATAAGACGCGTGCTCTTGCCGCTTCGACTTGAAAGCGCCCGGTCGCCGCGGCTTTCTGGAATGACAAGCGCGGTGTCTGTTGAGTCGTCGGACTCGCCAATGTTCTTCAGCGCGTCCTCGGTGGCAATGTCCGGCAATTGCGTCTGGCGCAAGAAATGCAGCGGATGATTGCAAATTTGTTTCAACTTCACCAACGCGCTCAACACCAATCCGCGGCGGCGCAAACCTTCGGCGCGATCAACCTTGGCAAGCATCTCCTCCACCACTTGGTCGTACAAGGTGATTTGCTCGTTGGTCAACGGAACATGTTGGCGCGACTCAATGAGCGGCGGCAAATCACTAATGACATTCAAGTCCGTCTTCAGGCGGCGCAACACAAATGGCCGCACCAAATTGCGCAACTTCTCCGCGCGATTGCGATCGCGATGACGCTCGATTGGAACGGCGAAGCGGCGCTTGAAATCCGCAAGCGTTCCAAGGTAGCCAGGCGTGCAGAATTCCATGATCGACCACAACTCGGTCAAACGATTTTCAACCGGCGTACCCGTCAACGCAATGCGATGGTCCGATTGGATGGCGCGAATGGCCGCAGTTTGCTTGGTGGGAGGATTCTTAATGTGTTGCGCTTCGTCAAGAGCAACGCGGCGCCAAGAGATCTTCTCCAAGTCTTCTTGATCACGGGCAACCAAGGCGTACGTGGTAATGACCACATCGGATTTCTCCGCCACTTCCTTCAGCTTTTCGCCTTGTGGACGATCAAGTCCGTGATGAATATGAACGGTTAATTCTGGCGCGAAACGAGTGAGTTCGCGGTTCCAATTTCCAAGCACGCTCATTGGCGCCACCAACAATGTTGGACCAACGCGCTCGCCTTCGGGACAGTCTTGTCGCTCAATCTGAAGCAGCGCGATCAACTGAATTGTTTTTCCAAGACCCATGTCATCCGCAAGACACGCGCCAAGACCGTAACGACCCAGGAACGCAAGCCATCGAAGACCCGACAATTGATACGGCCGCAGCGAACCA
>CANJIC010000124.1 GCA_947474205.1 Planctomycetaceae bacterium
ATCTCTGGCTACAAGCCACAGTTCTACTTCCGTACTTCAGACATCACCGGTCGCATTGAGCTGATCAAGGAAGGCGTTGAGTCGAAGGACTTGATGTGCATGCCTGGCGACAATATCACCATGCGCGTTGACCTTGAAGGCAAGGGCGTGGCGATGGAAGTTGGAACACGTTTCGCCGTCCGTGAGGGTGGTCGAACCGTGGGTTCAGGTGTTTGTACGAAGATCAATCTGTAAGTTTCATTCTGTCTGTTCCCGCTGACCACGTGTCGGCGGGAACAGATGGAATTATCAAAGGCCTCAGGCCTGGAGTTTGTCATGGCTAAAAAATCTCTCGATCGCGAATATGTTTGGCTTCAATGCACCGAAACCGGTGACTTGAATTACCGCACCGAAATCCGCGTGAAGGGCGGTATTTCCGAACGAGTGAAAGAAGGCTTTAAGAAGTTTTCACCACGACTTCGCAAGCACACCCTTCACAAAATCAAGCGTAAGTAAGGAATTTTCCTTGCTCACGCATCTACGTCGGTAGCTCAGCTGGTAGAGCAGCGGATTCCAAATCCGCAGGTCGCGGGTTCGATCCCCTCCCGGCGTGTTTGGCGGCGTGTTTGGAGCAGTCGCTTGGCGTCGCTGAAGTTTGGGCGTCATTCTCCGCGCAGGTGTTCGCAGCGCAATCAGTTGTTTGAAGTGTTCGAATTTTTTTCTCACCGCATTCTGAAAGTTCATCATGTCAACCGCAATTCGAAAATTTGGTCAGGGCTACTGGACACGAATGATGTCCGTGGTTGGCTTTGGTTTGGTGGCGGTGCTTGGCGCGATTTGGCTTTGGCGCATGCTTGATACGGTGAGTGTGGGTTTCCCATCCATTTATCTTGCCAGCGGCGTGTCGGTTCTGTTCTTGGCCATCGTTGGCGCCGCCTTGTGGTGGTTCGTTGGCTGGAACGCGCGCAGCGTTGACTTTCTTGTAGCCACTGAAGGCGAGATGAAAAAAGTAAATTGGTCCACCAAGCACGAGCTTGTTGGAAGCACGGTGGTGGTGATCGCGGTGGTGTTCATCATTTCATTGTTTTGTTGGCTATTTGACTTTATCTTTTCCACCCTGTTCGTCTGGATGAAAGTTTTGGACATGAGGAGTTGATCAACATGCTGTCAGAAGAATCACCAAATACCGAAAATCATGCTGAAGTTGAGGCCGAGGCCCCAACCAAGACCAAGAACCTTTCCGCTGGCCTTGGCGCGCTTCGAAGCACCGGTCCACTGAAGGGTGGAGTTGCCACCAGCCGCGCGTATGAAGCCGCGAGCACCAAGAACAAGGGCACGCCCATGTTGGCGCCGCCAACAATGTCCGCCGAAGAAATGGCCGCCAACGGAACGCTGACACCAGTTGATCCCGACAGCGAATTGCCCATGTATCGCGACGGTATGGATTGGTTCGTGCTTCGCGTTGCAAGCAATAAGGAAAATTCCGTGCAGTCAACACTTGAACGCAAGGTTCAAATTGAAGGCATGAAACATTTGGTTGGCCGCATCATGGTGCCAACTGAAAAGACCAAGACCATCAAGGCTGGCAAACAACGTGTGACTGAAACAAAGTTGTATCCCGGCTATGTGTTTGTTGAAATGAAGCTGGAGCCAGATGGTCGCATTCCGCAAGACGTGTTTTTCTTGATCAAGGAAACCACCGGCGTGGGCGACTTTGTGGGTACCGCTGGTCGGCCAACGCCAATGGCGCCACCAGAAGTTGAGAAGATGTTGTTCGACAGCAAGAAGCCTGACGAATCACCGACCGTTCGCATGGAATTTGTGAAGGGCGACGCGGTTGTGATTAAGGAAGGTCCGTTCCAGAATTACGAAGGAACGGTCGACGAAACATTGCCCGAGAAGGGCTTGGTTCGCGTGTTGGTTACCATCTTCGGTCGTCAGGCTCCTGTTGAGCTTGAGTATTGGCAAATTGCCAAAGCTGAAAAGTAAGAACCGAGTAAGAACCGTATTTCACATGGGAGCAGCCTCAATGCAACGAATCACATCCACATTTGTGTTGGCCGCAGTCCTCACATCGGGTTTGTTTGTCTCGTTGTTGGGTTGCACCGCGGGCGCGACATATCCACCAACATCTGGCCAGACGGTTTTGTCGCCATCAACGCCGCCATGTCCGCAATTGATGGCCAGTGGTTTGCGGTACGCGCAAAAACGCTTGGCGCCGCCTGGTGAAATTTTGGTTTTCAATTTGCCTCCGCAGACACCATTTTACGTGTGGGATGATGTTGCATTGAAACTTGGCGAAGGCTCTAGACCAATGACCGAAAGCGACAAGGTTGGTATGACCATGCAACAGTTGCGCTTGAATGGCAGCAACGCGGAAGTGGATGTGATTTATGTCACCTCCGATGGCGTCTGGCAAATGGCGACCGTGCATTTAGAGGGCGCGTTTGGCGCGGAGTATCGACCATCATTTGTGCAGCGCTGGTTGATCCCAGTGGAGAAGCCGGTCTTCAATCCGCCGTTGATTGGATCAATTGCCAATGCGCCAGATTCGCCCGCTGCTTCGCCAATTATTCCAAATACGCCAACAAGCAACGAGCCCGCAGTGCCCGCATCCAAGCATTGATGTGCTTGCGGGTCTAGGTTTATAGCGTTTTAAATTATGTTCGGTAATGTGTTCGCCGTGATCTAGCATCAGGCTTGTGAAACATATTTCGCCCGCCACCAAGTTCATTCACCACGCGCTGCACCAAGAGTGCGAGTCGGCGCGTGGTCGATCCACGCAGGCCCTTGGTGTGGCGTCGCAAGATCAAGTTGAAGGCATTCGCGGTTACCGGCGCGCGGTTAAAAAAATTCGTTGCGCGTTGTTGTTGACCGCGGGTGGCTTGTGTGCGCAGAAGCGCCAGGCACTTGATGAGCGTTGGCGCGAGTTGGCTCGAAGGCTGGGCGATTTTAGAGATTTGGATGCCCGTGAAAAAAAGCTGAATGAAATCATTAATCGCTTGCCGGTGATTGACCAAGAAGGCGCGCGTATTGCTTGGCAAAGCGCACAAGACCCAAAGGATTTCAATGTGCAGAGCGCGCATCGGCGCGAAGTTCTTGAAGGTTTGGCGGGTGATACAGAGCAGTTGATTTCTGTTACGGAAAAAATTCGGTTTACAGAGCTCACTCCCGAAATGGTGGCGGGTTCGATTGAACATCTTTGGAATAGGGCGCGCTCGCAAGCGGACAAATCGTGGGTTGATCGTGATGAGGCCTGGTTGCATTCATTGCGCAAGCGCATTCAGCGTACGCATATTGCGTTTCGACTTATGCGCGAGCACAGTGGCGAGCGTGGTTTGGAACTTGAGAAACGCTTTGATGCGGCCGCAAAAGCCATGGGAGAATTGCGTGACGTATCCATGATTCGCTTGCTGTTGCCCATGAAGGATGCACGCGGTGAGCCTGTAATTGAAACACTTCGAATGTTGGTTTCACAAACAGAGAGCGAAGCCATGAAGCATGCGCGCAAATTGGTGGCGAAAGCTTTCAAACCCGATATTGGAAAAACCCTGCGACATATCACGCTGCACATTCACTCTTTGTAATTGGCTGCGTCGCTATTTTCACGGCCAAATGAAGTCGGGTGGTGGGGTGTAATCCAAATCGTGGCGCGCCCCGTGCAATTTGCCGTGGCGTGTTACCTTGGCGGGTTGGTGCACACATGAATCAATCAGCAAAAAATCAAACCGTCAAAGTTCAAACCGCAATCACTCCAACGCGCGAGCAGAATTATTCCGAGTGGTATCAACAAGTGGTCAAGGCCGCGGATCTTGCGGAGAACAGCGCGGTGCGTGGTTGCATGGTGATTAAGCCGTGGGGCTACGCCATTTGGGAAAATATTCAACGTGCGCTGGACAAAATGTTCAAGGACACCGGGCACAAGAACGCCTACTTTCCGCTTTTCATTCCGCTGTCCTTCTTGGAAAAAGAAGCCGCCCACGTTGATGGCTTCGCCAAAGAGTGCGCCGTGGTGACGCACCATCGCTTGCAAATGAAAGATGGAAAGTTGGTGCCCACCGGCGAGTTGGATGAGCCGTTGATTGTGCGTCCCACAAGTGAGACAATTATTGGCGCAAGTTTTTCAAAGTGGGTTGAGAGTTACCGCGACCTTCCGTTGCTGATTAATCAGTGGGCCAATGTTGTGCGTTGGGAAATGCGCACGCGTTTATTTCTGCGCACCACGGAATTTTTGTGGCAAGAGGGTCACACCGCGCACGCCACCGAGGCCGAGGCGCGCGAGGAAACAATGAAGATGCTGGAGGTGTACGCCGACTTCGCAGAGAACTGGATGGCCATGCCCGTGATCAAGGGTCGTAAGACTGATGGCGAGAGATTTCCTGGCGCCGTGGATACGTTTTCCATTGAGTCCATGATGCAAGATCGCAAGGCGTTGCAAGCGGGAACCAGCCACTTTTTGGGGCAAAACTTTGCTAAAGCCAGCGAAATTAAATTCCTGGATCAGGCGGGGCAATTGCAACATGCTTGGACCACAAGTTGGGGCGTAAGCACGCGCCTTGTTGGCGGACTGATTATGACCCACGCCGATGACGATGGTTTGATTGTTCCGCCACGACTTGCGCCGACGCACTTTGTCATTCTTCCGATTACGCCAAAGCCCGAGACGCAAGCCGCTGTTCTGGATGCGTGTCATAAACTTGCCGCGCGTCTGCGTGAAATTTCCTACGCCGGCCGCACCATAGAGGTGGAGGTTGACACGCGCGACTTACGCGGCGGTGACAAGATGTGGAGTTGGGTGAAGAAGGGCGCGCCTGTGCGCATTGAAGTTGGGCCGCGTGATTTGGAGCAGGGAGTTGTGAGCATGTCGCGGCGTGATCGCGGCGTGAAGGAGAAGGAAAGTATTTCGCCAGATGCGCTGGTCGCCGGCGCCGTGAAGTTGCTAGAGGAAATTCAGTCGGGCATGTTGGCCAAGGCCACGGCGTTTCGCGACGCCAACACCAAGATCATTGATGACCCGAAAGAGTTTCGCGAGTTCTTCACACCCAAGACCGCCGAAAGCGACAATGTGCCCACGGAAATTCACGGTGGCTTTGCCAGTTGCCGCTTTGCCATGGACGCCGACGCCGAGGCCAAGTTGAAAAACGAATTGGGCGTCACGGTTCGTGTTGTGCCTATGGATGGCGTAAAAGACCCAGGTCCATGCATCTTGACGGGTAAGCCAGCCGAGCAGCGCGTGCTATTTGCCAAGTCCTATTGATGGCGGGTTGATTCAGATCGGGGTTTGCGCACAGAATTCATAGGGAACTGCCTGCAGATTTCTTACAAATGGATTGCGAGCCGCACAGAGGCGGTCACCGCCTTGAATCGACCGCAAACCCTGAATTTGAGCCCCATAATCGCAATTTTTAGCGTTGGGCGACTCACCTAACTCCTTTTATTTATTGAATTTGACGACAAATTGTGCAACCGCAATTGCTTCTTGTGCGGAATAGTTAATGTTGCATTGTGGCAGCAATTTGTTTTGCTCCAAGTCGAGGTTGAGGAAAAAGGAAATCATGAAAATTTGTTCTGTATCAATATTTGCCATTGGGGCTGTCACATTTGCCGCCAATGCAGGATTTGTGAATCCGCTCATTCCAACTTGGCGCGGCACCGCCGACACCGAGTACATGGGATGGGAAAATTTCACATCCGCGTATGGTGGTTCCAATCTTCCTGACGCTCCAAATAGCAACAACCTTGGCGGCTTGTACAACTTTGGAACAGGCGCTGTTTTAACAAGCACAAAGAATATTTATGGCACATCAGGTCCACTCTTTATTTCCATGCTTGGTGGCATGACTGCCGCGCCGCGAAATCCGCTTGAAGTTGTCTTAAATATTTCCGCTGCTGGAACAGTCATCAACATGCAAAGCGTCACGCTTTCGCTTATGGACAATTTTGGAAGCTTGATTCGAGTCAATCCAATCGCCTCTATTGTTCGATCCGATGAACCATTTCAAATGGGTGGCCGCGTGCAAACGCTCGCCTTCACTTGGAATTTCCAACCAAATATGATTGCCGCTACGCAGTGGCAAGTGAACTTTTCCAGCACCGGCGCCAACACTTCGCTTGACGCCGTCTCGCTGGATA
>CANJIC010000125.1 GCA_947474205.1 Planctomycetaceae bacterium
ACGCGACCCGCGTTTCTTCGCCAGTCGCACCGAACAATTCCTGAAGGATCTTGGCGCCAAGGCCGTCGAGATGGTGGAAGCCTAATCATGCCACGCATCTTTATATTTGTTGGATTGATTCTGCTGTTGTGCTTGCTCTTGCCGCCCGCCATTATCGCGCGCGTTCGCAGCACGCCCAACTCCAATCTTCCAATTCACATTATTCAGGACATGGCGTTTCAGTCCAAGTATAAAACTCAGGCCGTCAATCCAATGTTTGCTGACGGCAACACCATGCGTCCGCCAGTGACCAACGCGGTGGCTCGTGGTGAAACGTATCTTGACGCGCATTTGTATGACGGCGTGATCGATGGCCAATGGGCCAATGTGCTTCCGTCGCAAATCAAAATGGATTTTGCAACGCTTCAACGCGGCCAAGAGCGCTTTAATATTTATTGCTCGGTGTGCCACGGAATTTCTGGCGGCGGCAATGGCATTGTGAATCAACGCGCCATGGAATTGGTCGCCAACACCAATGGTCCCGTGAATGGAACCGTGTGGGTGCAAGCCAAGAATTTGGTGCACGATGAATTAGTCACCGTGCAACCCATGGGACAAGTGTTCAACACAATCACCTACGGCATTCGCAACATGGCGGGCTACGGCAGCCAAGTTCCAACGGAGGATCGCTGGGCCATCGCGGCGTATGTGAAGGCGTTGCAGCGCAGCCAAAATGCGCAGCCTTCGGATGTTCCTGCGGGAACCAAAGTTGCCGATCATGTTCAACCTTCACCCGCAATCACCGCGGTTCAAAATGGTGCGAACAAGAGCGCCATGATTCCAGTGAGTACTTCGGTCACGAATCCAGCCACATCAATGTCGGAGGGCAAGTTATGAGCGAAAGCGCGCCCGCGATTAATTTCAGTCCATCCAATATTCGCGCCGACTCTTTGGCCACGCCAGGATTTGCTTTGCGACTGCTTGGATTTGCAATTCTTGTTGCGGCCTTTTTCATGGGCATGCGCGCGCAAGATCAAGGTTTGTTTCTGCGCACATGGATGCAAGCGTGGTTGTTTGTCACCACCATTTCATTGGGCGCGTTGTTCTTCTTGATCGTGCACCACATTACGCACGCTGGTTGGAGCGTTGTGGTGCGACGGCCAGCCGAGGCAATTGCCGCGAATCTGCAATGGCTTTGGATTGGCTTCTTGCCATTCGTGTTCTACTGGTACAAGGGCCAGTTGGATTTTATTTTCCCTTGGGCCAATCTTGACGCGCTGAAACAAATTTCCGCGGCCGAGGCGGAATTGGTCGCCAAAAAATCCGCGTTTCTCAACGACAAATTCTTCATGATTCGTGCCGCCGTGTATTTGCTGACATGGTTTGTTCTGTCGCGTTTCTTCGTGGGCAACTCACTGGCGCAAGACAAAGATGGATCCATGGCGCGCACCAAGAAGTTGGAGAAGTGGGCCGGTCCCGCCGCGATTTTGTTTGGACTCACAACATCATTCGCCGCATTTGACTGGATCATGAGCCTTAACCCCGCGTGGTTCAGCACCATGTTCGGCGTGTACTTCTTCGTGGGTTGTTGCACCGGCGGTTTCGCCTACATCGGCATTGTCTGCTTGCGCTTGCAATCGCTTGGCTATCTCAAAGGCATCATCACCACGGAGCATTACCAAGACATTGGCAAATTGCTGTTCGCGTTCGGCGTGGTGTTTTGGGCCTACATTGCGTTCAGTCAATACATGTTGATTTGGTATGGAAATATTCCGGAAGAAACCGCGTGGTTCTTGGCGCGTCAAATTGGCGAGTGGCGCTGGGTCAGCGTCGTGCTTCTGTTTGGACATTTCATTCTGCCGTTCCTGTTTTTAATCAGTCGATGGACCAAACGTTGGCGCGGCACATTGCTGTTTGCATGCGTGTGGATGGTTGCGGCGCAATGGTTTGATTTGTTCTACTTGATTCAACCAAAAATTCCGCATGACATTGGCGTCTACGACACCTACGAACAAATTTTGGCGCACTACAGCAATGAGAGCGCGCATTTTCTCAGCCCATGGAATTGGGCTTTATTGGTTGGATTCATGCTCATGCTCACCGGCACAACCATGCGCCGATTAAGTTCCATGGGTTTGCTTTGCATCAAGGACCCGCGACTGAATGAAAGTTTGCGCTTTGAAAATATGTAATGGAACATTGAAATGACAACCGCACCAACAGACATTCTCAAGCAACTTGACGATCCTGAACCAGGCAGCACATGGTTCTGGTCCTTGGCCAGCATTGTTGTGTTCGTGGTCATCATCGTTGCTGCAAGCGCCTTCTACTTCAAGATTGATTCCTTTGAAGTTGACGCCAAGATCATTGATCAACCAACACTTAGCCTTGAGCAATTGCGCGCGTCGCAACGTGAGGAGTTGGCGGTGTACAGCAATTACTCCTGGACTTTGCCAGATGGAAAGACCGCGACATTCACGCGCATTCCAATTGACCGCGCCATGGAAATGGTGATTCAAGACGCCAAGAGCGCGCCGCGAACGCTGCCAGTTTCAAGCGCTCCCGCAGCCGCGCCGGTTTCACCCGCGCCAAATTCCGCCGCGCAACCCGGGGTAAAAAAATGAATTCGCGCCAAGCCACACTGCTTGTTTGTTTGATCGCGGTGGCGGCTTTGGCGCAATCTGTTTTTGCTCAGCGGCCGCTTGACCCACATGGGTATGAACCACCAGTGCAAACCACGGACGCTCCCAAGGAACTCGCGGGTCTTGAAGTGAAGGATCAACGCGGCGTTGTGTTGCCAATGCAATCCGTGTTGGTGGATGAAAATGGAAAATCAATCACGCTTGGTGAATTGTTCGCCGACGGTCGCCCCAAGCTTGTGCAACTTGGCTACATGAAGTGCCCCATGTTGTGCGGCCTTGCGCTGAACGGTTTGGTGCGCGGCATGCAAGGACTGGATTGGTCGGTGGGCGATCAATTTGATGTGTTGTTCATCAGCATCAATCCAGAGGAAACATTTGAACTTGCGGCGGCCAAGCGCAAGGGCTACGCCGCGGAATACGCGCGCGCCGGCGGCGAAAAAGGCTGGCGATTTTTGACGGGCAGTGAAGCCAGCGTGCGCGGCATTGCTGACGCTGTTGGATTTCCTTATCGCAAAATGGACAACGGTGAATACGCTCACCCAGCGGCCGTATTTGTTGTGACAGGTGACGGTCGGTTGGCGCAATATTTACCGGGCGTGGCGCAATCACCAACTGATTTACGCTTGGCGCTCACGGATGCGGGTGAAGGAAAGCTTGGCTCCACATTCGACCAATTTGTTTTTTGGTGCCATCAATTTGATCCCAACAAAGGCGGCTATGTGATTTGGGCGTATCGCGTCATGCAACTGGCGGGCGCGGTCACTTTGCTTGCTCTTGGAAGCGTGGTGTGGATGTTGCTGCGCAATGAAGCCCGAAGCAAGCGTTTGGCGGCTCCAAAGACCGAAAATGTGAACGGAAAAAATATTATTTCAGGAGTGGTCTGAAGCCATTAGCCCTCCAAAGATAGAAGTCCTCCAATGAATATTGCATCCACCATCTTTTCAAACTTGCTCGCAGGCGATCCGCGCGAAGGACGCACTTTGTGGCTTCCGCCGCCGGACAGCAACTTGGCCGCCAATAGCGATCACATGTTTTGGTGGATCAATGTCGTTTGTTATTTTTTCTTCATTGGCATTGTCATTGCGCTTGTGATTCTGGTGGTGAAGTACCGCATGAAAAAGGATCGGCCATTCCGCACCGATGGTCCGCTGCATCACTTGCCGCTGGAAACAACGTGGGCTGTTGTTCCATTGTTTATTGTCATCTTCATTTTCTACTTTGGCTTCCGTGATTACTTGAACTTCATGACGCCGCCAAAGAATTCATATGAGATCGCGGTGACCGCGCAGAAGTGGGGATGGCTCTTCAAGTATCCCAACGGCGCCACCAGCGATGACTTGTATGTTCCAACGGGTCGCCCCGTGAAATTATCCATGCGCAGTTCCGACGTGTTGCATTGCTGCTACATCCCGGACTTCCGCGTGAAGAAGGATCTTGTGCCAGGCCGCTATTCATACTTATGGTTTCAAACAGATGATGTCACGCCTGAAGGCTGGGGCCACAATTTATTCTGCGCCGAATATTGCGGCACTGGCCACAGCAATATGAACCGCAAGGTCTACGCGTTGGCGCAACCAGAATTTGACGCGTGGCTGACCGCGCAAAGTCAGTGGCTAGACAAAATTCCAGAGGAGGAATTGTATTTCCGCGCTGGTCCAAAGTTGTATGCGCGCTGCCAGCAATGCCATTCACTAGACGGCACCAAAGGCATAGGTCCATCGTGGAAGGGTTTGTGGGCGCGCGTGAGTGGTGGCGAAGGCGGCGACGGCAAGTTTGTCGACGGAACCGGTTACCAAAGTCAAATTGGCGCGGGCAAGCAATATCAAACACCAGAGGATTACATTCGGTCATCCATTCTGAATCCTGGCGAACATGTGGTGGCTGGCTACGCCAACGCCATGCCAAGTTTCAAGGGTCAACTGAATGACAAGGGCATTGATGCCGTGATTGGTTTCATGAAACATTTGGATGAGTTTGATACCAAGGGCAAGTATTTGAAGGAAGTTCCACCCGCCCCCAAAGTGAGCATGAAGTAGCGGAATTTGTTTTGATCATTGAAAAAAGTATTTCTGAAAGTAGAAGTGACATGACAACAATTAATCTTTCACAACCCATGGACACCGCCGCGCGTCCCGACAATTACATCACGCACACGCGTGGATTTATGAGTTGGGCCTTCACGCTGGATCACAAACGCATTGGCGTTATGTATTTAGTCAGCGTGCTGACCAGTTTCTTTGTAGGCGGCGTGTTCGCGTTGCTGGTGCGCACAGAATTGCTCACGCCAGGCATGACTATTCCCGGCGTGACCGCGGATGTCTACAACCATTTCTTCACACTGCACGGCGCCATCATGGTGTTCTTGGTGATTATTCCCAGCATTCCCGCCGCGCTTGGCAACTTCATCATGCCCATTATGTTGGGCGCCAAAGACGTCGCGTTTCCGCGGCTGAATTTATTCAGTTACTACCTGTGGGTTTTTGGCGCGCTGTTCACCGTAAGTAGTTTGTTGCTTGGCGGCTTTGACACGGGCTGGACTTTCTACACGCCGTACTCAACCACAACGCCAGCTGGCGGAGTTATTCCCGCGCTCACAGGCGTGTTCATTCTTGGTTTCTCCAGCATCTTCACTGGTTTAAATTTCATTGTCACCGTGCACAAATTGCGTCCGCCTGGAATGACGTGGTTCCGCATGCCGCTGTTCTTGTGGGCCATTTATGCCACAGCCATTATTCAAGTTCTTGCGACTCCAGTGTTGGGAATCACGCTGCTCTTGCTCATTGTGGAGCGCGCGTTCAACATCGGCATCTTTGATCCATCCATGGGCGGCGATCCAGTTTTGTATCAACACTTCTTCTGGTTCTACAGCCATCCCGCTGTGTACATCATGATTCTTCCCGCCATGGGAATTATCAGCGAGCTCATCAGCGTGCATGCGCATCGTCACATCTTTGGCTACAAGTTCATCGCGCTCAGTTCAATCGCCATTGCCATTTTCAGTTTCTTGGTGTGGGGACACCACATGTTTATCAGCGGTCAAAGTCCATTGCTCAACACGCTGTTTAGTTTAATTTCATTTAGCGTGGCCATTCCAAGCGCGGTGAAAGTATTCAATTGGATGTCGACGCTGTACAAGGGCAACATTGTGTTGAACACGCCTATGTTGTACGCGTTGGCCTTCCTTGTGTTGTTCACCATTGGTGGACTTACTGGAATTCATTTGGCCACGCTCAACACCGACGTGCATTTGCATGACACGTATTTTGTGGTCGCGCATTTTCATTACGTCATGATGGGATCGGCGCTGATCGGCATGATTGGCGGATTGCATCATTGGTGGCCAAAGATCACGGGCCGCATGTACAACGAAAATCTTGGGCGCATTGCGTGCATCACCGTGTTCATTGGTTTCAATGTGACGTTCTTCACGCAGTTCTTTTTGGGAAGCCAAGGCATGCCGCGGCGTTACTACGACT